>DAOVDY010000032.1 GCA_030669265.1 Desulfobacteraceae bacterium
AGATACCTCGCTCTGAAATTGATAAAAGCCAATCATAAGCTCCTTTTTGTTTTCTTTCTTTTCTCTTATGTATTCCTTATTTTTTGCCATCTATCCTATTGCTTTCCCCTTCATGAAGATAGTCAACATTACAAGCAGCTCAGATACAAGATGGTAAACCAACAGATTGCTGCCAGAGGTATTTATGATCAAAAAGTTTTACAAGCGATGAGAGATGTTCCCCGCCACTTGTTCGTACCAGAAAGAAGACAAAGGTCTGCCTATGGAGACTTCCCTTTGCCTATTGGATATGGGCAGACTATCTCTCAACCTTATATTGTAGCTTTAATGACCGAGCTGCTTAAGCCAGAAAAAGATGATATTGCGTTGGAAGTAGGAACTGGTTCTGGGTATCAGGCAGCAGTACTAAGCAAGATAGTGGAAAAGGTCTATACTGTGGAGATTATTACTCCTTTAGGACGTAGAGCTGCTGAAAAACTAGTTAACGAAATGGGGTATAAAAATATTACAGTAAAAGTTGGCGATGGCTACTTTGGATGGGAACAATACTCTCCTTTTGACTGTATTATAGTAACAGCAGCCTCTGATCATATTCCTCCTCCCCTTATAAAACAGCTGAAAAATGGAGGGAAAATGGCTATCCCCGTAGGCAAACCTTTCCAGGTACAGAAGCTTATGTTAGTAGAGAAATCAGAGAAAGGCGAGATACGGATAAAAAATATTTTGCCAGTTCGATTTGTGCCTTTACGGAGGGCACAGAGATAATTCCATGAGCATGGAGTCATGTAATGTTTCACCCTTGTCTGGATGAGATTCTTACCGGAAAAAGCCTTTGTAATGGTTAATTTAAATAAACTTTCCATAAAAGGTAAATAATTTTAGAAACGAGGTGAGCAGAATTATCTTGTTTCATTTTCTTGCCCTTCTATGTATCTCTTCAAGCGCCCTCGCCTATGAACTGATCTTGATGCGACTTTTTAGCATTGTCCAATGGTATCATTTTGCCTATATGGTGATAAGTATAGCCCTCCTAGGTTTTGCCGCCAGCGGCACCTTGCTGGCCCTTATCCAGCACAGAAGAAAGAAGCCTTTAACTGAAAAAGATTTTGCTTTTCTGTTTTCTTGTCTCTCTTTTTTGCTTTTCATTTTGATTGTGGCAAGTTTCTCTCTTGCTCAAAAAATTCCTTTTTCTCCTTTGCAGTTAGTCTGGCAGAAAAGTCAGTATTTATATTTGGCAGGATATTATGTGTTATTTTTTATCCCTTTTTTCCTGGCAGGAGGTTTTATTGGTCTGAATTTTATGTGCTTCAAGAAAATAATAGCCCGGGTTTATTTTTTTAACCTGCTGGGTTCCGGAGCAGGAGTATTGATAGCCTTTCTTTCTTTTTATTTACTCCCTCCGGCTCTGTTACTTATAGCCTCCAGCTTCTTTGCATTTTTGGGTTTCCTTTTTTCTGCCAGAAAAAAGATACGAACGAAACTCTATCTTATTCTGAGCATAGTAGGCGCCCTTTTTCTGTTTATGTGCGTGATTAACGGCGGGGTTTCATTAAAAATTTCCCCGTATAAAGGAATCAGTAAATGTCTGCAGTTACCGGGGGCAAGGCTTGAATATGAGGGATATTCACCTTTGGGATTAGTACAGGTAGTAGATGCACCTTCCCTGCGGTATGCACCTGGGCTGAGTCTTGCCTATGCCGAGGATGGCCCGCCTCCTCAGAAGGAAGTATTTGTAGATGGACACTCGTATGGTGCAATCACTAATTTCAAAGGCGACAAGAGTAAATTAGAATATCTTGACTACACCACCTTGACACTTGCCTACCATTTAATGTCTCCTCAGTGGGATTTAATCTTGAACCCGGGAAGCGGAAGTCAGATTTTAGCCGCTTTGTATCACTCCTCAACTCATATTCAGGGTGTTGAGTCTCATCCTGATATTGTAAAACTTCTTAGGGGCCCATTACGGTCTTTTTCCCAGAATATCTATAACTATCAACCTCATATTACGGTAGATATAGCTTCTCCGCGAGAGTTCATAGCCAGTGGACTCAGTAAATACGATCTTATCCAATTGGGTTTGATAGGTAGTTGGGGAGGGATGGAAGGAGGGATTTATGCTACAGGAGAGAATTATATTTATACGATAGAGGCCTTCCAGGAATATTTTGAGAATCTGAAACCCCAAGGTATACTCAGTGCCTCTGCCTGGTTGAGTAGTCCTCCCCGCACTTTTTTAAAACTCTTAGCTTTATCTATTGAGACCTTAGATACAAAAGGGAGAGGAGATATTTCTCGCTCAATAGTAGCTATTCGCAGTTGGGCGACCGGAACCGTGCTTATGAAGAAGGGGGAGTTTAGTTTTGCGGAGCTTATAAAGATAAAGGATTTTTGTAAGAGAAGAGCTTTTGATGTGGTTTATTATCCAGGAATTGACCAGGGAGAAATTAATCAATATAGCATACTGGAGAAGCCGGTTTATTATGAAAGTATCTGTAGTATGTTAAGGAGGGATACGCGGGATAAATTTTATAAACATTACGTATTTAACATAAAACCACCTACTGATGATAGACCATATTTTTTCCATTTCTTCAGATTATCCGCCCTTTTTTATCTTCTTAAGACTTTGGGGAGGGAATGGATTCCTTTTGTAGAGTGGGGCTACGTAATTTTATGGGGAACCTTAGTACAAGCCCTTATTGTAGCCCCTCTCTTTATATTTTTACCCCTTATTTTCATTAGAAATAAGGAGAGACTTTCTTCTTTAGAAAAAGGAAAAATCTTTTCCTATTTTAGCTTGCTTGGTTTGGCTTTTATGTTCATAGAGATGTGCTATATTCAAAAATTTATTTTTTTATTGACTCATCCCATTTTTGCTCTGGCTCTAGTACTGTTTACCCTGATGTTTTTCTCCGGGATAGGCAGCCTTCTAAGTAGCAGGATAAGTAAGAAAAACAGATGGATTCCATTTATAGGAATACTATTCTTTTCCTGCATTTACGTTATTTTTTTAGATGGATTGCTGAAGATTTTTCTTCCCTTCCCTTTTCTTTTGAAGTGCATAGTCGTGGTTATATTATTGGCACCTTTAGCCCTTTTTATGGGAATGCCTTTTCCTATTGGTCTGCAAATAGTCTCGGATAAGGTGAGTAGTTATATACCCTGGGTTTGGGGTATAAACGGCGTAGCTTCAGTGATTGCTCCTGTCTTGGGGAGTTTGTTGAGTGTTTGTCTGGGGTTTCGTATAGTGATCGGGATTAGTTTGTTGCTCTATGGTATAGCTGGATGGATTATCCATCGCACTGCCATTGCTTAGAGCGAAGGCGACCGGAAGGTGGGCTATGGTGTTCTGAGAGTTTCCCCCATTATTCATAATGAACTGAGAGTACATCACTAAGGAGATGGCTGTCTTCATCAGAAACTCTTACAAAGCAAAAGCCCATGCCATATGTATTTTCGCCATCAGTACTATAAAGATTCGACCAGAGCACCTTGCAGGTAAGCTCTATACTCTGTTGATTCGGAGGTATAACGGAAATTCGATATGTTTCATTTAGTTCAAGTGGCTTCTTGCAATTGATGAACATACCAACAGCAGTAATATCTCTTGTTTCTCCCTCTATTGTACTGTCATCAGCTACTACAGTAATAGGCCACCTGACTTTGATTCTGGTGTGTTCGCGCCTTTCGATAGTATTAGCCAAGCTTGCAACTCCTGTATCGTGTTCGGTTATTTATGGGAAGATACTTTTTTGCCCACCTACGGATTGCATAAATTATTGAATTTGTGCAAATAGAAACAAATCCTATCTGATTTGATTGAAAATTGCAAACATAATACGGGCATTTTTTGGCCTAAAATTTTTGAGGGATCCGAGGATAATATCATGTAATCTGATCGGCTCATACACAATATGAGAGCTTTGCATAAACCATATTTTTTTATAACGAGGGTGCCAAAGATTATTAGGTTTTGCTCGATGATTTAGAAAGGCTTAATTGTAAGAATAAGAAGATCATGTAATTTTATCACGTTGGTAGATTTTATCATTAACCTTTTTATACCAAAACCTATAGGAAAGCATACTGGTCAACATGACGCCCATATTGATAGGCGAAGGAGGACTGGGCAGGGCGTGAACCCAGCACACTCTGCCGCTGGCCTTAATGAGAGGATCACCCCTGTAAAGCCTGGTATTAAAGTTTACATTCTGGCCAACTTTGAAACCATTGCTATTGTTGACCTTGACGCAGAACCCTTCAAAACTAACATCCCGGGTCTCTCCCTGAAAGGGATAGATATCACCAGCCACATCCAGACACTGCCCACTGACCGCAAGTTCAAGGTGAACACGTTCATAGCGCCGTCTTTCAGAAAAGTCGAGCCCCATTTGTGTCTCCTCCTTTTTATAGATCCCCATTTGCTTTACGGTATAAACTGCACGGGAGTGTTGACATTCTAATGCAACATATCAGTGGTTTGATGAAGAAAAAAGGGACTTAAAACGTATCAGATAGACAGGCTTCTATCATAGCATTCAACGATTTTATGTAAATAATTTAATCACCTTTATTAAAGTTTTAAGCCTAAATGGCTTCACTAATACAAAGTTAAACAATTCTCGATTAATGCCATCATTACCAGAGTCAATGATTGCCACTATTGGTATATTTGCCTTATCTGAGCTTTTAATGTATTTGGCAACTGCATTAGCGTTTATCCTTGGCATATTAATGTCAGTAATTACCAGATTTAAATTGTAGCCGTTATTAAACAGTTCGATTCCCTCTTCACTATCATGAGCGCCTTTAACTTCATACCCAACGGGTCCGAGAGCTTTGTGTAGAAAGTTGCAAATGTCGTACTTATTATCAATAACCAGAATGTGATCCATGATGCCTCTCATGTTGTTCTTAACTTTAATAGGGAAATAGAATTTCCTTTTGCTAAAAGAGTATAGAAATATAAAATATTGTATGTCAAGATAAAAATCAACACAATATATAGTAGTTGAAAGGTATCAAATGCAGGGGGGTTTATGAGGGAGGTTTATAGTTTCAAAGGTCGGGTTTGGGTGAATCAGTGTAATATATAAAGTTGTGTGCCTTAATCAACCTTGGCCAAAAACATCCATAAATCCTTCTAATGCGACTCCCTTAAGAGCCTCAGGTCTTGGGCATACGTTGTCCGATTATATTGAAAAAGCAGGCGCTATCAATGCGCACATTGTCTCCAGTTTGCAGCAGGTAGCTTCATGTGTAAGTGAAAAAATTATTCACGCATGATCTAAAAGTTTATAAATCATTACCCCTTCTTTTTTGCCCTTGACCTTAACAGAAGACAGCTGCTCGGTGAGAAAAGTGCCAGTAAGAAGGTCATGGGTGGTTTGGCTTAGGATAACGTCACAAGAAAATTCCTTGGTAAGCCCCCCTATTCTTGAGGCTAAATTCACAGTATCGCCTACCAGGGCGTATGAAATCCGGTCTTTACTCCCGATATTGCCGGCCAGTACAGCTCCGGTGTGAATACCGATCCCATGTTGGAACGGGCTGAATCCTTTTTTCTCAAGGCTTTGATTCAATAAAATCAGTCGTCTTCTCATCCCCAATGCGGCCTCAACAGCCATATCCGTATGATCGTCATAGCTTACAGGGGCTCCGAATACCGCCTCAATCTCATCGCCAACATACTGGAGTACAAGACCACGGTTTTCTTCTATGGCTTCCGTCATCTGGGTAAAATATTGGTTCATTATGGTGACTACTTTTTTAGGATGGGTAGATTCCACAAAAGGGGTGAAATTCCTGAGGTCGGAAAACAATAGAGTCACCCTCTTCATCTCACCATCAAGGGATACTCTCCCTTCCAGAATCTCATCTCGTATTTCCTGGCTAACATATTTCCCGAAGGAATCCTTTATTGATTCAGACTCTTTCAATCCCTTAACCATTATATTGAAACCTTCAGTAACGGAGCCAATTTCATCGTTTGACACAATCTCTACACGCATATCCAGGTTCCCTTTTTCCACCTCTTTCATGGCCTTTTCAAGCTTATGCAGAGGGATGGAAACGCTCTTGGAAACAAAGACTGATAATAC
Source organism: Desulfobacteraceae bacterium (assembly GCA_030669265.1). Lineage (GTDB taxonomy): Bacteria > Desulfobacterota > DSM-4660 > Desulfatiglandales > B25-G16 > B33-G16. Next base: position 6,105 of record DAOVDY010000032.1, read on the forward strand.
AATGGAGAAGGCTACACAAATGGCTGTGATAACGATGATTTCTACAAGTAAAGACGAAAGGAGTTGAGCTCTCACTATCGCATCAGCCTTATGTAACGCCTGGGCTTTTGCGTAGGCTGCAATCCCAAGCAAGGGGAGGGGCACCAGGCTAATCGCAACAAACACGATGAAAAGTCGATCATGAACATGGAGCTTAAAGGCATCTTTCACCTGACTTAAATCTCCTTCAGGGAAAAACTTCGGTATGGCCCTCCGCCAATGATTTTCGATAGTAAAATAGATAAAAAGCGCAGTAATTGAGCCTCCGATACATGTAATACCAAAGAACTGTTTTAAACATTCGATAAGATCAGGGACGACTCCATAAAGAATTTGGGAAATGACGGGCTGGAGAAAGCTAAAGATAAAGCCGGCCAGAATCCAGATCAGAAAACAGATTCCTGCTATAACAGGGGGAAATTGAATGGCCTCTCTTTTGAGTTTTTGGGCAGATATCCCATCTATACTGCCAATTGGTACTTCATCATTTGCGACCTGATACAAGCGAATGTTTAACCGTCTCATAATCCACACAGAAGAAAAAAGAAGAACACCGGTGCTGATCACAAAAAAAAGATCATCATAATAAGGGGGTAGGTTCTGTTGGGTCTGATGGATTTGAGAAATGTTGGAAAAGTAGAGATATGTCAAAATGGCACCGATTGCATTTCCAACTACAATTAAAAATATAATTATACGTCTCATACTTCTTTTTCCTCTTGTACGTATCATAAAAAACCTTCCTTAAAATTTTATTAGGCCTTTTTATAATTTTCTGGCGATTTCCATAAATGATTGCAAAACCCTGGTCTTGACCTTCTCTAATTTTTTTGGTGACAATCGTTTACGAGTGTGTTCCACGTAAAGATCCTGATTGATTTCTATCTGGACAACAATTTTTCCCGCACTGGCGAATTTTTTACCGTAATAGTTCGTAATGAAACCGCCAGGATAGGGATCATTAAGAGAAACAGAATATCCGGCCCTTTGAAAGGTCTCTTTCATTAACTGCAGGGTTTTCACCGGACAAGTTATGCCGCCGCGCGCCGGATTTATATTTCCAGAATGGTCCCCATTATTGCCTAATATAATATCCTTCCTTTTCATTCCAAAATCAG
>DAOVDY010000053.1 GCA_030669265.1 Desulfobacteraceae bacterium
CAATATATCGGCAAGATGAGCAAGTTTTACCAGTGGAGTTGGCGTATAATCAGGAAAGGTTTGGTGGAATTTCCGTACACAATGTGCTGTTGAAAGAGAAAATAAATCTGTCGAGGCTTTCACCATATCTCTTTTTCTGGAAAGCCGATTAACAATGTATGTTATTTTCTCTATTTCGGGCATGATGAAAAACTCTTCTTATTTCATCTTTTTTCCTGATTCGAGCAATTAATTTTTTTAATAGATGTCTGTATAGCCCGGTATGTTTTATGTTTTAAAGAATTATTTCGATACTTTGGCTACCAGAAAGAGTTTAAGGGCTATTACCAACACGTTGAATACTATCCTAAATTAGTTGGGGAGGAGATGATCGAGCCAAGAATAACGATTCATTCATTCCATTCATTGGACAACCCTTATTGATTACATAAAATACTCGCAGAGCACTCGCGGATCATTGGTTCCAATACCATCTACGCCCATATCAGCGTATGGCTTTAGAAGATTCCTTTTATCAATATTCCATACAAAAACCTTTAGATTTTCTTTATGAGCTGTTTGGACAAATTTCATGTCTATAAAAGAGTAATTCATCACGAGTGCGTCTGCAGATGTCTGAGTAGCAATGCACGTGTCTACAGGGCATCCCACAAGAAGCACGCCGGTTTTAATGTGGCTGCCCATCTCTTTTATGGTCTTTACAAGTCTGTGCCAGAAAGAGATCACATATACGGTGTCTTCAATGTTGCTCTTCTTTATCAGCTCGAAAACACTTTCTACTGTCTCTTCTTCCTTCAACTCGATGACCAGATCCACTTTGTTGTCAATAAAGTCAATGACTTCCTGAAGTGTGGGTATGCGCTGGCCTTTACCCGCATCAAGTTTTTTCAGCTCATCAACGGTAAAACTGCAAACAGGCCCAGTGCCATCAGTGGTACGATCCACGGTTGAGTCATGTATGACAACTATCTCTTTGTCTTTGCTCAAACGCACATCTATCTCCACGGCGTTAACTCCAATTTCCATAGCCCTTCCAATTGAAAGCAGGGTGTTCTCAGGCTCCAGAGCCGCAGCCCCACGATGTCCCATAATGATCATTGTAACCTCACTAAAAAATGTTAGTTAATGGCAATTTTCTATGTTTATACGTAAAAAATTCCAGTCTCGATCACCGGTGGATCTTCCACATCAATGGTATGGACAATATCCTTATACATCCGTTTTTTCATCTCGATAATCACCTCTCTTCGTTTGTTTAGGCTTTTTGCAAAGGAGAGGACCTCATTCATCAGGTCATCTATATGACATGCCTTTATGGCTATGTGATGCGCTTCGCACTCCTTGGCTGTGGCTCGTTTTCCGGTATACTGCATTTCCTCAAACTTGTACATGGGGATGGCCTTCTTGATGATGGCAATCATGCCGGGAAAAAACGAAAGGCCAAGATCTACCCCTGGAAAGGAAAAAAAGCCTCGGTCAGAACGCATAAAGCGAAAGTCAAAGGCGCAGCTCATGATGGCTCCGCCACCAAACACATGGCCTGATATTGCGGCGATGGTGGGCATTGGATAAAGGAGGATCCGTTTCAAAAGCTTCATCATCGTATAGAAAAATGCCTTTGTGGTCTCCATATCATTTTTCTGAATAAACGGTGCCAGATAATCCAGGTCAATCCCGTTGCAGAAGATCTTTTCATGGGAGGAGGTAACAACCAGCGAATTGGCATCCGTATCATTTTCGATCTTATCTAAGACCGTGAGAAAGCACTCCAAAAATGCAAGATTTAACCGGTTTTCACCATCGTTCATGGTAATAATAGCCACTTTTTCATCTAATGTATATTCTACACGTGCCATTTTCCGCTACTCCTAAATGATAAGAATTTTCTTTGCTGGGTGGATAGAATAAGATGAAAGAGTGTTGTGTGTCAAAGCAAAAAGGCTAAAAGATATGCACTATTGGGGTTAGGCTATGATGCGAAAGTCCGCGCCTGACAGCTATCGCTCTCGCTCAGGCCCTGCCCGCCGTCTGTCTGGCGGGCCTGCCCGCCATAAGTCTGGTGGGCCAGCCCGACGGGCGATAAGGGGGGAGTGAGTTGAAATTTACATTAGCATCTCTCATGTTTTTCCTCTTTTGGCAATCGTGCCCAATCGTATAAGGTATCAATTACCATATTTACAGTATCATCAGTCCATTCCACATCTTCGAGTACCTTTATGAAATATTCTTCAATACTTTTTACCAGTTCTATTTCCCTGTCCTGTTCCCTGATGAATTTCGTGCTGGATAACAAAATATACAGTACAACAGCGAACCAGACCACCAGTAGAAACAATACAATAAATCCCATCATCCACGTAGAAAACCCCGTTGAAATAACAGTTACAACAGGAAGGGCAAGAAAAAGGATGCTGATTAATAAATAATGCCACTCTGTGTGAGTAATTCCTAAGATATTTTTTTTTGTCATTTTTTTGCTCTCCCCCTTAACAATTTTTCTCAGATGCAAACCCCCACTTCTCTCTATAAGAAATAGAGCCCTGAATTTTAATTTATGGCCCCTCAATTAATGGTTATTTTGATAAGAATGTGTTTTTTACGGTCTAATCTCTCTTAGGCAATAGCTTTCTAAAAACTGCGCATAGGATGAGGCAAGTTAAAATAAATATGAAGCAAACCGTAAAGGCACTTTTATACGCTGCCGGTGGATATATGCCATTCACTCTATCCATGCGATTAACAATGGCTCCAGTCCAACCCTGTAAGATGGCCGGACCAAGCAGGGGGAAGGGGTTAAGGAGGCCAGAAGTGAGTCCCAGGATAGGGCCTGAGGTTGTTTCTCGGACCAATGCCCAGAGATTAGTGGCGAATCCTCCGGCAATTCCCCCCATGGCGAGTAACAGGACTATCATGCCTCCTGTTGCTATGTAATGAAAGCCTAATGCGAGAATCGCCCAGATGCCCGTCATAAGAGCTAAAAGACACAGAAGTATATCGACTTTGCTATGTAAGATTCTATCTGCAAGCCATCCAGATAAAGGGGCACCAAGGATAAATCCCACCGGAATCAACATATTCAATCCACTAGCACGTAGAGCGTCCAAATTGAGTATAGACATGATAAAGGGAGTAGCCCAGAGGCCTTGGAACGTAAAATAGGTCCCAAAAAATCCGAAGAAAAGCGCAGCCAAAACCCAGAATCGCAGAGAGCTCAGAACTCTAAGAATTAATCCCCAGGAAGTCACTGATTGGGAATTTGGTATAGGGGCTTCTTTGCTCAATGGTTCAATCACTGTGTCGTGATCCCGAACAAATACGAGGGTAGCAAGCGCAAGCATGAGTGTTATGCCCCCGATGATTAAAAAACTAGATCTCCAGCCCCATACATTGGACATCCATGCAAGTGGTGTGGTAGCCACGATTGCTCCTAGGTTACCTGAGGCCAGAAAAAGTCCAGTCATGGTGGCAAACTCTTTTTCTCGGAACCACTGAGCAAAGGACTTCATCGCAGGAACGTAAACCCCGCCTACGCCAAAACCTATGAGGCCCCTGCCTACAGTAGCCCACCCAATAGTTGGGGCTAATCCGAATAAGACACAGCCTAGGGTTGCTACCAAAGACCAAAATCCCACCACCTTTCTTGGCCCCAATACATCTGATAGATGACCTACCAGAGGCTGCTCCAAAGCATAGAGATAGAAATACATGGAGGACATGAACCCTAATGCTGTAGCGTTGGTATTAAAAGTGGCCATAAGATCAGGTGCAATCACCGATGTGGAGACACGGTGGAAAAAGACTAAAAAGTACACCGAGGAAATCACGCTAAAAACTACCCAGCGGTGGGGATCACGGGATTGGGATTTTTTTACACGAGTCATAACGAGGTTTTTATAGATGCTCAAGCGTGTTAAAGTAGATACGCAAGTGAAGAAACAATGACTGAAACAGCGATGGGACACATGAGTATGTATTTCATAAGGGCTCTGTTTCCCTTTGAGTCATGGGTTTCCCTTGACGCATTCCTCATTGATCAACGTGTGATGAGTTATATCTGAGGCTTTTGTTATTGTCAATGCCTATGCGGGCTTTGCTGTGTTGTAACGTAATAATGGTTGTAAAAGACCTTTAAAGAAGTTGCTCACTAACGCCATTATTATGAGATGAACGACATAATCGATGTCTTTCATACAAGCGCCTTGAGTGATACACGAAGATATGATTGTGGTAAAAAAGGAAATTTGAGCCGCACATTCTCTTTGCCATAATGGAAAGCTGAAAATACTTATTGGCTTGTGTCTCATCCCATATTTTTCTGCCTTATTGCATCTACTTGTTTAAGTAATAGTAATAGCAGAAGCCCCGAAGCACTCATCAATGTACAGAGCCAGAATGCCAAACCATATCCAGCGGTGACGTCAAAAATGTATCCAGCCAGAATCGGGCCAATAGCACCGCCAATAGTACCACTGAATGCAACGATGCCAAAGAGGACACCATGAGCGTTTAATCCGAAAAATTCGGCAACGATGGGTGACATAGTGGTGAAATATCCGCCATGGGCAATGCCGTAAATCACGGCAAAAACATAGAGCATCCACAGCTCTTTGGCCATTTGCAGCCACAAAAGCCCGGCGATGAGCAGGATAAAGCATAAAATCATTGCCTTTTTGCTGCCGATTCGATCAATGGCAATCCCGGTGATAAACCGACCTGCCATGCTCACGCCGCCAATAGTAGAGAGAACACTTGCAGCTTTGGTTGCGGAAACCCGTATATCCTGGGCATAAGGGACAATGTGCACTATGATAGTCATGAAGCAAAAGACGATGGTCAGATTGACCGCGCAGATAGTCCAGAACTGCCTGGTACGGACTGTCTCGCCGAGGGAAAGACCTTCACCAGCCAAACCTGGTTTACCTCCTGACACATCATTCTCACAATCCGGCAATGGAGAAATCTGGCTCGGGTCACGTCTGAGCAATTGAGCGATAGCAACAAGCAATAAGAGCACCCCCGCACCAATAATGATGTATGAAGTCCGCCAGCCGTAGCTTGTGATAAGCATACTTGCCACAAGGGGCATGATAAATTGTCCGGCGCCAGTACCAATTTTAACGATGCCGGTCATGATTCCCCGTTTTTTGACAAACCATCGCGCTGTCGTGCTTAAGGCGATCACATCAACGGAACTTAAGCCGATGCCGATAATGATGCCGTAGAACAGATAAAGTTGCCAGACAGCACCAAGCATGGACATGAGCAAATGGCCCAGCCCAAACAAGAAGCCGGTGACAGCCATGACATTTCTTGGGCCTATTTTATCGTTTAGCCTGCCGACAAAGATTCCGAACAGGCCCATAAGGAAAAAAGCTATCGAAGAGGCGCCGGAGATGGCCGCCCGTGACCAGCCGAACTCAGAGATTAACGGATTAAAAAATACCCCGTAGGATATATATGTTCCGACACCTATTGCCTGGATGCCAAAACAGGCAGCGATAATAACATAACCGTAGGAAAATTTATCTTTCTTTGTCTTACCCATGCATAAAAACCCTGAACAAAAATGTAACTCTGTTAAATAAAAAATCGGCATTTTTTTGGATGCTGATGTTTTGTATAATAAAATCATTCCTAATGAAAGGGAAAATGGTCGAGCCTATCCATAAAAAGCAGGGTCATTGATGATCGAGCCTTTATATTATGATATAGTGTTTGGAGAATTCCGTTGCGTATTAATCTATGGGCTGGACATTATTTTAGAGTAATGCTGCCAAAATATTTTAATGGCGGTCATGAGCCGTATCGGCTTTACTGGCTTTCCCTCCTCCAGCGCATATGTTTCCCCACCCAAGACAAATTTTCTGGCTTTTGGATTAGTATAGAGATCGCCGTGATAAAAACTGTTGCGAATAAAACGAATCACATTAAACTCCCTTACCATGCGGCTCAATGTAGGATTGTCGATATTCTTACTTTGTAAAATATGCGCGTATGCATCTTTCAGATATTTTGTTTTCACACCCTGAGAAATTTGCCCATGAGTTTCTCTCACAAACTTTTCGAAAATGTTGCAAACGATGAATAAACCGCCAATATTTAACCAGCGAATATATTCTGTGTGCATCCCGGCCTTACT
>DAOVDY010000258.1 GCA_030669265.1 Desulfobacteraceae bacterium
ATTAAAGAATAAAACAACCTATCCCCTCATAGATCCTATGAATGGGAAGTGGGTGGATCATTTAGATGCGGCTGATGTGTATAATAAAATCGCAGAACAAGCCTGGGAGAACGGGGACCCCGGTGTTATCTTTCTTGACAGGATAAATAGAGATAATCAAACCCCTGAGATCGGCGAAATTGAGTCTACTAATCCATGCGGGGAACAACCTCTTTTACCTTTTGAGGCCTGTAATCTTGGATCCATAAATCTTGCCAAGTTTGTCATCTATGAGGACGGTAGTCCAAGAATTGACAAGAAGGCATTAGGTGAAACAGTTTGGTTAACCGTACGTTTCCTGGATGATGCAATTGATATGTCAAAGTATCCCTTGGATAAGATTTCCGAGATGGCCCGTTACAATAGAAAGATAGGCCTGGGAGTAATGGGATTTGCAGACATGCTTTATCAGATGGGGGTTCCCTATAATAGTGATAGAGCTCTGGCTCTTGCTGAGGATATTATGTCTTTTATACAAAGTGAATCAAGGAAGGCGAGCATTGAATTGGCCAAAGAGAGGGGAGTGTTTAAGAACTTTGAAAAAAGTATCTTTAAGGATAGGCCTGATTGTCATTATAGAAATGCCACCACAACAACGATTGCCCCAACAGGAACACTAAGTATCATTGCTGGCTGTTCCAGCGGTATTGAACCGCTCTTTGGACTGAGTTTTATACGAAATGTTATGGATAATGAGGAATTGATAGAGGTGAACCCTTATTTTGAAATGATTGCTAGGGAAAAGGGTTTTTACACCAAGGAATTGATGGAAAGGTTAGCCAAAGAGGGGACCTTAGAAGAAATCGAAGAGATCCCATCTGATATTAAGGAGGTTTTTGTAACTGCCCACGACATAAGCCCTGAGTGGCATATAAAGATGCAGGCGGCATTTCAGAAATACACTGATAATGCGGTATCAAAGACGGTTAATCTGCCGCATGATGCTACTCCTGATGATGTAGCGAATATTTACAGTATGGCCTATGAGCTTGGCTGTAAAGGTGTAACAATTTATCGAGATGGAAGTAAGGATAGGCAAGTATTGAGTTTTAACAAGAAAGATGATAATGGTTTCTATAGCGCTATAAAAGATAGGCCTGAAACGGTTGAAGGTTTTACTACCAAGATAAAGACCGGTTTAGGCAATCTTTATGTTAATATAACCGAATATGAAGGAAGACCATTTGAAGTTTTTGCTATAATTGGTAAATCAGGAAACTCAACTACGGCCAAGACAGAGGCCATTGGCAGATTAGTCTCCCTTGCCCTGAGGTCTGGTATAAAAGTAGAGGACATTGTTGAACAGTTAAAAGGCATAGGTGGAGAGCATCCAGTTTTTCAGAAATCTGGGTTGGTGCTCTCAATACCTGATGCTATAGCCAAGTTATTTGAGAAGAGGTATCTCAACGGAAAAGGAAAAAAGATATCAAGAAAAGAGAGGTCTCTTAAGGGAGAAACTTGTCCTGAATGTGGTGAGCCTATTACCTTTGAAGAAGGATGCATGACGTGCCATTTTTGTGGTTATACCAGATGTAATTAAGGCATAAAGGAAAAAAGCTTAATGGATCTATTTACTATAGAAGAAGAAAAGAAGACTCTTACGATAATTCACCATTTGATCTCAGAAAAGGTTGAGATATTAGTAAATATTAAAGGTAGCGATAAGCAATTCACAACCAAGTTGATAAAGGTACTAAAAGATAACAGGCATGGTTATCTCATAATTGAGAAGATTTATCCTGAAGTTGGCAACTCCCTTATCCAATCTTCCCCTGATGTGGTTTTTTCTTTTGCGCTTAGTGGAAGCACGGGTGTTTTTCACACAAAATATCGTGGTATAAATACTCAGTATCCTGAGTTTGGGCTTATAGTAGATTTTCCTGCAACTATTCAAATAGAAGACAAGAGAGGGGAGGGGAGGATTGAAAATGATCTAACGAAGTTTCTCTCTGCTGAGTTCACATTAGAAGGGGATAGCACGGTATACCAATTTAAGGCGGTCAACCTTAGCTCTCATGGCATTGGTCTTATTGTAGATAAAAAAAATTTAGATGTATTGGATAAGATTAATGTGGGAGACACAATAAAGGATTTGAAATTATTTCTTACTGTAGCAACCTTGACAATAGATGGCACAGTTATGCATAAGACACCAATGAATCGGAACAAATTAAAAGGAACCTATATTCTAGGTATTAAATCAGACTTTATTGTGGACCTAAAGGAATTAGAGAATGAATTGAAGAAGGTAAGATAATGATTTTACCCCTCCTTCCTATAGCATATAAGCCCACACCGTAAACACCTCTCTGACTCATCTTTTGCCATCTGCTCTTCAAGACCTAACTCAACCTCTTTAAAGCTCAGGCTTCTGTCATCAACAGAAAGCTCAGGCATATGCACCCTGTCAGATTCATTCACTGATGCAAGCGCTTCCACATCAGGAAGCTGGCTTTTTGTATCAATTACCTTTTCAGGAACACTAATGGTCTCTCCACTCAGATAGAGATGGATGGATCTGGCTGCCCTTCGTCCAGCCCCAATTGCCTCTACTGCAATAGAGGCCCCGGTCACGGCATCTCCCCCAGCAAAGACCCCTTCTTTTGTC
>DAOVDY010000173.1 GCA_030669265.1 Desulfobacteraceae bacterium
CTAAAGTAAGGGACAAACTGATCTAAAAAGTTAGAGTCATCTTTCATGGTCTATTTTCTAATCTATTTTCTGTTAAACTCCTCAATACTAACCTGCCGTCAAACATATATAAACTGCAAATAGTTGTCAAAGTAATTATACAAGTTATTATAATTCCTGGATACAAATAGCAGATAGGCTACACACTCGTGTGCTGAGATCAGAAATATGCACCTATTTGCTCTACACAAGGGCCTCTCCTTTATCCATAAAATTAGAGGGCCGATTAAATCATTTTTTCATCTCTTTTTTTGTCATTGTTTATTATTGATATTACCGATCATTTCATATACCTTCATGGGAAATGTTACTGGAAAAAGAGTTATGCAAGCTGAAGCCCAAGAGTCAAAACTAAAGGAAAAATTTCTTCCCTTTGCAAAAAAGATGCTTGATGAGGGACTTCCTCCCCTTATTATCGATACCTTCAAGTTTTATTATGAAAAGCTTATAAAAGGAGAAAGGGGATTGATATCAAGGGAGGATATTGTTCCGATTGAAAAAGATGATATAGCTGATATGGAAATGTTAGATGGGTATGCTAAAGAAGGGCGTCTTGTAATAAAAAAAACAGCAGTAATTAAGTTAAATGGTGGCCTCGGAACGAGTATGGGCCTATCAAAGGCCAAATCTCTCATTGAAGTAAAGAATGGATTAAATTTCCTTGATATTATTGCACAACAGATTTTAAGTTATAGGGAAAAATATAAAGCAAATATCCCTCTTGTGCTTATGAATAGTTTTAAGACAGATAAGGATAGTAAAAAATTTCTTAATAGATATCCTGATCTGGCCACTGATATACCACTCTCCTTTTTACAGCACAAATTTCCAAAGGTTCTAAAAGAAAACCTAAGCCCTGGTGCCTGGCCTATAGACCCAAGTTGTGAGTGGAATCCTCCGGGCCATGGAGATATTTATTTTGCCTTGATCACCTCTGGTATGCTAAATACGTTGATTAGTAAAGGCTACAGATACGCCTTCATATCTAACTCTGATAATCTTGGTGGAATAATGGATGAGGCAATACTTGGGTACTTTGTCTCACACAATTTTCCCTTTATGATCGAGGTTGCAGAAAAAACAGACGCAGACATCAAAGGTGGGCACTTGGCATGCCTGAAGAGCGGCGGTTTCATACTCAGAGAGATAGCCCAATGTCCAGAAGAAGAAATAGCAGAATTCCAGGATATAAATGTCTACAGATACTTTAATACCAACAACATATGGGTGAATCTTCTATCTTTAAAAAAACAGCTCGAGAAAACTAATTACATCCTTGAGCTTCCTATGATTATTAATCCTAAAAGAATTGATCCAAAGGATGACTCCTCACCGGAGGTTTACCAGATTGAAACAGCTATGGGATCAGCTGTCTCTGTTTTTAAAAAGGCTACAGCTATAAGAGTGCCAAGGGCAAGATTTTCCCCTATCAAAAAATGTCAGGATCTCCTTGCTCTCTGGTCTGATTGCTATGAAATGACTAAAGAGAGGAGAATTATCCAAAACCCTAAAAGAAGATTTGGAACTATAAAGATAGATCTGGATGATAGATACTATAAAAAGGTTGACCAGTTAAAAGAAAGATTTCCCCATGGAACTCCTTCCCTGATTGAATGCGAGTCACTTAGAATTAAGGGAAATGTTTACTTTGATAGTGGAATTGTTGTAAAAGGGGATGTGAATATTATCAGTCCTTCATCAAGGAAGGTTTTTGTCCCTCAGGGGATGGTAATTAGTAAAGATCTCATTTTTGATTAAATTTTAAATGAGGTAAACAATGGCAGAAGTTGACCTCCAGGAGACTGAAAAGACAATTAAAGCTATCCAGGATATCGCTATTATCCTAACCGGGGCCGTTGAATTTGTATGTGAAGAACGGATGCTTAAGAGATTTTCAAGGAATATAGAGGAGAATCTCGAAAAATTAGAAAATAATATCGCCCTCCTTAAGAAAAAATTTCCGGGGAAATTTCCTGAAAAACTGGAACCAGATAGCTCATTATCCAAAATGAGAGATGTAGCAACAATACTTACAAGTGATAATGCTGATATAGAGGCTAAATGTCGTTCAGGAGAACTGGGTAATGAATTAATGCAAAGAGCGACAGAGTTGAAAGCTACTACGACAGATATCCTGGATGCACTTAGGGGGAAGATCTCCAGATACACTATTGTTGATCGATTTGCTGGCTATGGAGGGAGAATAAAATCATTTCTTTTGAGTCTCTCTCCATTAGTTTCAAAAACAGGAAGGATTCTTCTTGCAGCAATTTTGGTTATTATTTTTTCTTATGTTTATTTATCTCTTACCATGGAATCGGAAGATGTTTTCCTTAAAAGTATAAAAAAGGATCTTTCTTATATAGAAAACCAAAAAGATATACTCGCAAAGCAAAGGCAGGAATATAAAGAAGTCAAGGAAAAGATCAAATCTTTTGAACAGGCTGAGATGGGAAGAGAGGATAAAATAGAATGGCTAAACCTATCCATAAAGGAAAGGAAAAGCAGAGAACTTATAGAACAAATTGTACTTTCTGTAGAAACGAGAGAAAAAAAGATTGCAGAGAAAAATAAAAAGATAGAAGAGATCCGGAAAAAATCATTTTTTCAAAAGTTATTTAAGAGATAGAGTTGGACATCACCTCATATCATTAATTGATGAAAATTGCTTTTCTTTCTTCCTGCTGCTAAAACTGTACAATGTTTGGAATCTCTTTTCAACTGAACAACTACTGATTGACCAATTGCAGCATCACTATAAGATACAGTTATAGATGCAGCTAACTTTATTTCTTCAGATGACAGCTCTCCTGTTACCAGCACAGTAGGACCAGGAAATGACTCAACAGTCAAAACAGTATCCCCATCCTCTCTTAATGAAGTAATCATTCCATTCTCTTTTTGATCTCGGCCCACCACGATTTTGGTTCCTTCATTAATCCTGAAATGCCTCCCCCATTTTAGAAGCTCTATATCTCGCCGCGAAAATTTTGGATCGCGGGATATTAAATCCTTTAGGCGACGGGAAAACACTACCTCAGTCAACAAACACCCTCCTGCTGGAGCCGGATACTCTTTTATTCCAAATTTCTTGGCTAATTCTATCTGTGGCTTCCTGGAACGCCCTGAAAGCCCTAATAATCTTTCCCTCATTACCCAGCCTTTTATTTCAGGAAGAGTTTCTGGTAGTCTTTTTGCTGAAAGGGGCCTGAGGATAAGATCCTTAAAACCCGAATCATGGGAAATAAGGGAAAGAGATCTTAAATTCTGCGACATAGGGCGTTGCCCCAATACCTCACCGCTTATGATAAAGCCTGCTCCTTCCTTCTTCAGCATCTCGCCGGCTATTTTGAACATAAGTTTATGGCAATCTATACATGGGTTCAACCCTTTTCCATAACCATGCTGAGGGCTTAGCACTATTGGAAGTAACCTATCTGTGATATCTATGACTTGAAGGGGCAGCCCGATATAATAAGCAGACTGGGAAGCCTTCTCAGAGGAGAAAAAGGAAGTCTCAAAAAAGATC
>DAOVDY010000109.1 GCA_030669265.1 Desulfobacteraceae bacterium
CTACCTCAGATCTCAACGATCTTTACCGCAGGGTTATAAATAGGAATAATAGGCTGAAACGCCTCTTAGAATTAAATGCACCTGATATTATAATTAGAAATGAAAAAAGAATGCTGCAGGAGGCTGTAGATGTTTTGTTTGATAACGGAAGGCGAGGTAAGACTATAACTGGTGCAAATAAGCGGCCATTAAAATCCCTCAGCGATATGCTTAAGGGTAAGCAGGGGAGATTTAGGCAAAATTTACTCGGAAAAAGAGTGGATTATTCAGGAAGATCTGTGATTGTAGTTGGTCCCGATTTAAGATTGCATCAATGTGGACTTCCAAAACAGATGGCTTTAGAGCTTTTTAAGCCCTTTATTTATGATAAGCTCGAGGAAAAAGGCATGGCAGGTACCCTCAAAAAAGCCAAAAAATTAGTTGAAAACGAAACACCAGAGGTGTGGGACTGCTTAGATGAAGTAGCTAAGGAACACTGTGTTTTGCTTAATAGGGCGCCTACTCTTCACAGGCTCGGCATGCAGGCATTTGAACCTGTTCTTATTGAAGGTAAGGCTATTCAGCTTCACCCCCTTGTGTGCACTGCTTTTAATGCCGATTTTGACGGTGACCAGATGGCTGTCCATGTCCCTCTTTCTGTTGAAGCCCAGATTGAAGCTAGAGTATTAATGCTATCTACGAACAATATCCTTTCACCAGCCAATGGTGATCCTGTCATTGTGCCAACCCAAGATATTGTATTAGGCATCTATTATATGACTAAAGAGAGGCCATTTTGCAAAGGTGAACATATGACTTTTGCTAATATGGAAGAGGTTAGAATGGCCTATGATGCTGGCGAATTGGATTTACATACTTCTATAAGGGTTAGAATTAATGGCCAGATAGTCAGGACGACCACTGGAAGGGTAATCCTTTATGAAATTTTTCCTAAAGAGTTACCCTTTGAAATGGTAAATAGAATAATAGCCAAGAAAGAACTGAGGGATATTATCAATAAATGTTATCGTTCTTTAGGTACTAAGGCAACGGTTATTTTAGCAGACAGACTTAAAGATATTGGATACAAGTATGCGACTATCTCCGGTATCTCTATCTCAATTAAAGATATGGTTACCCCGAGAAAGAAATATGAAATTATAGAAGAGGCTGAAGGTGAGGTAAAAAAGATTGAAAGCCAGTATAGCGATGGTTTGATTACTGACGGGGAAAAATACAATAAAGTAGTTGATATTTGGACAAAGGCTACAGAGGTAATTTCCTCGGAAATGATGGATGAAATGGCTGTGGAGGAATTGGAAGCGCCTGATGGAACCAAAAAAAAGAGCGATAGTTTTAATCCAATATATATGATGTCTGACTCAGGTGCGAGAGGTAGCAAGGATCAGATGAGGCAGTTGGCAGGGATTAGGGGCTTAATGGCAAAACCCTCTGGAGAGATTATCGAGACTCCCATTACTGCAAATTTCCGCGAGGGTTTGACAGTTTTGGAGTATTTTATCTCTACCCATGGTGCACGAAAGGGATTGGCAGATACCGCGCTGAAGACGGCTAATTCAGGATATCTGACTCGCAGATTGGTAGATGTGTCTCAGGACGCCTGTATCACAGAGGAAGATTGCGGCACTATGGACGGGATCTGGGTAGAGTCATTAACTGAGGGAGGTGAGGTGATTCAGCCTGTATCAGAGAGAATTCTGGGAAGAATTGCAGCTGAAGATATCACTGACCCGATAACCGGAGAATTATTACTTAAGTACAACGAAGAAATAGATGAATCAGCAGCTGAAAGGATTGGGAAATCCTGGATTGAAAAGGTAAAAATTAGATCAGTATTGACATGCAGGGCGGTGAGAGGAGTCTGCAAAAAGTGCTATGGTAGAAACTTAGCGCATGGAAGAGAGATTGATATAGGTGAGCCGATAGGCATTGTTGCAGCACAGTCTATTGGTGAGCCAGGCACGCAGCTCACCATGCGGACATTTCATATTGGGGGCACAGTAACTAGAAAGGTAGAGCAGTCTACAATTCAGTCCAGGAATAGTGGGAAGATTAAATTTTATAATCTCAAGACAGTAATGAATGCCAAAGGGGACCATGTGGTAATGAATAGAAATGGGGATATCGGAGTGATGGATGCAAGTGGAAGAGAGTTAGAACGGTACCCAGTTATATATGGCGCTATAATTAAGGCTAATGATGGAAAAGAGATACATCCTGGTGAGCTCTTGGTAGAATGGGATCCCTTTACTATACCGATTTTAACAGAGGTTTCTGGTAGGTTAAAGTTTGGCGATATTCATGGAGGGAAAACAATGCAGGAAAAACTGGATTCAGTAACTGGTAAATCAAGTAAAGTTATTGTTGCATTTGGTGATCCAGACGTTAGGCCGAGGATTTCAATAAAAGGTTCTGCTGGAAAGACAATTCAGCTCTCAGGTGATTCGCCAGGGGCAGTTGCCAGATATTTCCTTCCTACAGGTGCTATCATTATGGTATCAGAGGGAGATGAGGTTCATGCCGGTGATGTCTTGGCCAAGATACCAAGAGAAACCACAAAGACGAAAGATATTACGGGTGGTTTGCCAAGGGTTGCAGAATTATTTGAGGTCAGGAAACCCAAAGATCAAACCCTATTAAGTGAGATCGATGGAACAGTATCCTTTGGAAAATATTTATCAGGAAAAAGGCGGGTAATTATCACACCTGAAATTGGCAAACCCGCTGAATATGTTGTGCCCAGAGGTAGACATGTAAGCGTTTTTGATGGAGATTATGTGAGAGCTGGTGAAGCCCTCATGGAAGGCTCAGCTAATCCTCATGATATTTTAAGAATAAAAGGCCCTAAAGAACTGTCTAAATATCTTGTTGATGAAGTTCAAAAGGTCTATCGCCTCCAGGGTGTGAAGATAAATGATAAGCACATAGAAGTGATTGTCAGGCAGATGTTGAGAAGGGTGTTAGTTAAGGAAGTTGGAGATTCGGATTTTATCTTAGGAGAAGAGATAGAGAGGTGGCGTTTTGAGGAAACAAATCAGGAAATTATTGCAAAGGGAGGCAAGCCAGCTGTAGGGGAACCACTTTTGCTGGGAGTTACAAAGGCATCGATTAATACTGATAGTTTTATATCCGCTGCATCTTTTCAGGAAACGACAAAGGTCTTAGCAGATGCAAGTGTTGAGAGCAAAATAGATTATCTCAGAGGCCTTAAGGAGAATGTTATTATGGGCAGACTTATACCAGCTGGAACAGGTTTGAGTGCGCACAGAGGGTTAGATATAGAGATGGAACAATAATTTTTTTAGAAAAGTGTTGAAATAATTTTATAGATAGAATAAAAGGCATTCACAGCATAGAGCAGAATAATTTTTTAAAAGAGAAATAGATGCCAACAATTAATCAACTCATTAAAAATGGGCGGCAGAGGGTAAAGAAGAAAATTAAGACACCAGCCCTAAGGGGGTGTCCACAAAAAAGGGGTGTATGTATCAGGGTTTACACATCTACTCCTAAGAAACCTAATTCGGCCCTGCGTAAGGTTGCAAGGGTACGTTTGACAAATGGCATAGAGGTTACTTCCTATATTCCAGGGATTGGACATAACCTGCAAGAGCATTCTGTTGTTCTGATCAGGGGTGGGAGAGTTAAGGACTTACCAGGCATAAGGTATCATATCATCCGGGGCACCTTGGATAGCTCAGGAGTCGAAGATAGAAGGAGAGGCCGCTCCAAATACGGAACTAAGAAGCCTAAGGGTATTTAATTGGATTTGTTGAGTGTGTTGGGTTTCCTGTGTGTGTTGTGTCAGAACCCAATAAACTCAATGAACATAATGAACACTAGTTGGAGGCACTGGAATGCCGAGAAAAGCAGTAATCTTAAAAAGAGACATTTTGCCTGACCCTAAATATAAAAGTGAATTAGTTGCTAAATTCATTAATAGAATTATGCAAAGAGGAAAAAAGAACTTAGCTCAATCTATTCTCTATGATGCCTTTGATATTATACATGAGAAGGCCAAGGAAGATCCGCTATCTCTTTTTCAGAAGGCTATTGAAAACGTTAAGCCAGTAGTTGAAGTAAGATCAAGAAGAGTCGGTGGTTCTACCTATCAGGTGCCTACTGAGGTGAGATACTTGCGGAGGACTACACTAAGTTTACGATGGATACTCACAAGCGCCAAACAAAGGGGTGAGAAAGGAATGGCAGCAAAATTAGCAGGGGAGCTGATTGATGCCTCTAAGGGAAGGGGCGCTGCCTTTAAGAAGAAGGAGGATACGCATAGGATGGCGGAGGCAAATAAGGCCTTTGCTCATTATCGTTGGTAAGCTTGTACTTCAAAGGTGTATCCTTGATATTCCAAATGGATAGGACTTTTAAAACCTAAATTGATCATATTAGAAAGAGGATTTATTTTAAGGAGGTAAAAACAATGGCCAAAGAAAAGTTTAAGAGGACAAAGCCACATGTAAATGTCGGCACCATCGGTCATATAGATCATGGTAAGACGACGTTAACATCGGCAATGACTCTCTGTTTATCTAAAAAGGGTATGGCTGACTATATTTC
>DAOVDY010000154.1 GCA_030669265.1 Desulfobacteraceae bacterium
GCGGATTTTGATAGAAAATCGCCAAATTACTTTACTGATGAGTTAAACAAGGGAAAGCCGGATGAGGTAGCCTTGATGATAATGACATCAGGGACTACCGGCCTTCCAAAACTCTCTATGATCACACATGAAAATTTCACCGAGATATCCAGAAAATGGCTTGAGACTGCCCCAATCGGGATTGGTGATAACTGGATCTCGATTACTCCACCAGCATGGATCGTGGATCAGATGTGGGGTATGGGGGTAACACTTTCAGGTGGAATGATTATGAACTTCCCTGAGACAACAGAGACAGTTGTAGAGGACTTTAGGGATATCGGCCCAACCGTTATAATTACTGCCTCCTGGTTCTGGGAAAATCTTGCCTCGAAGATCAGAGTGAAAATTAGTGATGCCGGTTTCATCAAGCGCTATCTATATAAAACCTGCATGAAAATTGGTGGCGCGGTTGTTGATAGGGAGTCGGAGAAAAAGGAAGTTCCCCTATATCTAAGATTTCTTTATTGGATATCATCTCGTATTATGTTCAGGCCCCTCATGGACAGGGTAGGTAGCCTGCAATTTAGAGGCGCATACACTGGAGGACATCCCATAAGCCCAGATGTCATACGATTCTTCAGGGCCAATGGGATAAATCTAAAACAATGTTATGGGCTTACTGAGTCAGGTGGCATATTTCAGGTTCAGCCAGATGATGAGGTCAAGTTAGAGACCGTAGGGATACCTCTGCCACGGACAGATGTAAAGATTGGCGAAGATCAAGAAGTCCTTGTCTTAACCAAATCAAACTTTGTCGGCTATTATCAGGACGCAGAGGAAACAGCCAAATCCTTAAGGGATGGCTGGCTCTATACAGGTGATGCCGGATATATAGATGATGACGGGCACCTTCTCATTATTGGAAGAAAGGCAGAGATAATGAGGACAAGAGAGGGTGAGGCCTTTTCCCCTGACTTTATTGAGACACGATTAAAATTTAGCCCATATATCAAGGAGGCGGTAATCTTTGGTGAAGGCCAACCGTATATCACCTGCTTCATAAATCTTGATTTCGGAAACGTTGGGAACTGGGCAGAAGAAAGAAAGATACCATATACCACATATACAGACCTTTCCCAGCAACCCGAGGTAGAAGAGCTTATCAGAGGAGAAATCAGGCAGGTAAACACCCAGGTGCCAGGACCAATGCAACTTGTTAATTATATCCTCCTCTATAAATTACTCGATGCAGATGACGAGGAATTAACCCGGACTGGTAAGGTTAGAAGAAAATTTGTCTTTGAACAATACAAAGACCTGATCGATGCCATGTATTCCGATAAAAAAGAATTAGAGGTTAAAGGTCAGGTAAAGTATCAGGATGGAACCGTTAGTACCATTGAAACCACTGTTAGGATACTTAAAGTTTAAATCGTTAATGGTTATACGTTAATAGTTATTAGTGGGCTACCAAGATTATTATATAATTCTTTGAATATCATTTTTAATAAGAAACATAATCATTCCTTCGTGCCTTCGTGCCTTGGTGGCTAAACTCATATAAAAAAGATAATGTAAAAATGAAAATAATTTCACGGTATCTTTATAAAGAGTTCTTTACTTTCTTTGTTATCTCCTTGATTACCTTTTTACTAATTTACCTTGTAATAGAATTCTTTGGAAAAATAGACAATTTCATGGAGGCTCATGTCCCTCTAAAGGTGGCCTTTTCATTTTTTATCTACAAGATACCTTTTGTTGTCCAACAGGTGATACCGCTATCAGTCCTCATCTCTGTAATGTTAATGTTAGGCATAATGAATAAACACAATGAGATATTGGCGATAAAAAATTGTGGGATAAGCCTGTTTCGTCTCTTTTATCCTTTAATAGTAATTGCTATTTTTATTGGAGTTGGCTCCTTTTTTCTCTCTGAATCTATTGTTCCTATTACCAGCTCGGTGGCTAGTAATATATGGAAAACACAGGTTGAAAAAAAGGATCCTCAAGGAGCCTATAAGTTGTCTCACCTCTGGTATAGGGGCAAGGGCTCCATTTACCAGATTCGATCATACGACAGCAGGAAGAGTATAATAGAGGGACTTTCAATCTTTTTCTTTGATAAAGACTTTAAATTAATTAAAAGAATCGATGCCAGGAGGGCAAAATGGATTAAGGGTATATGGTATCTCAATGATGGGTTTATCCAAAAAATTGAACCTGATGGGTCAAGGAAAACAATTAGGTTTAGCAATCATACAATACAACTACCTGAAACTCCTCAAAATTTTGAGAGGACCATGAAGGCACCAGAGGAGATGAGTTTTTGGGAGCTAAGAAATTATGCGAGAAAAATAAGGGAGGAGGGCTATGATTCAACTAGATGCCAGGTAGATCTTCATAGTAAAATAGCCTTTCCCTTTATATCATTGGTACTAATATTAGTAGGAATTCCACTGGGGTTGAGAAAGAAAAAAGGTGGGGTTCCTTTTGGTATTACCATTGGTATAGGTATTAGTTTTCTCTATCTGCTGACATTTGGACTGTCCCGATCTCTGGCCCTATCAGGGGCCTTGCCCCCAATTTTTGGTGCATGGCTGGCAAACCTTCTTTTTCTACTCTTCGGGATTTACCTTATGCTGGCGGAAGAAAGATGAGGAAGGATATTAAGATTAAGGTATATTTGCCTCTAATGCCATTTCTATTTTCTTCTTAAGCTCAGTTAAATCAAAAGATTTAATGACATAAAAATCTGCAGCGATGGATTTAATATCTTCTTTGAAGGTATCGTAGGCAGTACAAAGTATGACCGGTAGATTATAGAACCTATTCCTAATCTCCTGCAATAGATCGAGACCATTGTAGTCAATCATCTTTATATCCAGTACAACTAGATCAGGTTTTTCTTTGTCTATTCTCTCTGTTAATTTATATCCATCTGCGGCTGTGATAACCTTATAACCGGCCTCGGTTAACTCCTCAGAGTAAAGTAATCTGATATGTTCTTCATCATCAACGACTAATATCTTGGCCATAGGCAATCTCCCCTCACAATAAAATTGACCAAAAACTAATTAGGCTTGCTCCCATTCCAGTGCTTCATTAAAAGCTTTTTGGTTGCCTCAAATTGGATGCACTCGTCTTCAATAAACTCCTCTGAATCCCTTATGGACATCCTCTCTGTTTTTTTCACATAAGAAAGGGTTTTGCCTAAATATATAGGGATAAGGGAATCCAGAAGTTCATCTTCCACCCACAGTTTATCCCTGTAAGCAACAGTAAAATCGATCAAAACATTGATCCAGAGGTTTGTAGGAAAATCAAACTGGTCTTTATTCATTTTCCTTATCTCTTGTAATTTATTCACAGTCTCTTTCTGGAGGATTTTCTCCCAAATATGACTGCAGCTATTGAAACCCTCCTGAAATTTTTGAAATAATGTTTCCTTATTGACCTTAACAGGTGGTGGCATTTCAGTTTCTCCGAGGCCAAAACCAAAGATTGAAGTGGGCTTACTCCATTTTACATTGCTCCAGAAAGGATAAAATTTTATCATCATATTAAAAATAGTTCCTACCACCTGCCTGAACATGGGCCCAAGATCCGTGCCCGGATCTTTGGCTCGATGAATCTTGGGCCTGCCCATAAAGGCCTGGCAAATAGGGATATTTTCATTCATGGCAAGGGTAGTCATCCAGATGTCAATGCCAAATTCCGACACAGCCGGCGTCCAGTCACTGTGTTTCACGTAAATCTCCGCCAGTTCACCGGAAAAACCAAAGTCCCCGCCGATGGGCTGACGGACTCTGCGACCGTAAATGG
>DAOVDY010000204.1 GCA_030669265.1 Desulfobacteraceae bacterium
GCCAAAAACAGGAAGCACTATAGCATTTCCAGATGGCCTGATAGCTGTTGTGAAAAGGCTCGGTGAAAATGGAATGGTCCAGCTCAGATTTGAGGGTAAACACAGCCTTAATTATGTATTGAAAAAAAGAGGTTGCCTTCCACTACCTCCTTATATTAAAAGAGACAGCAATAATAGACAATCAGATAAAGACAGGGAAAGATACCAGACTATATTCTCCCGTTTTTCAGGAGCAATTGCAGCACCTACAGCCGGTCTTCATTTTACCTATGAGCTGCTTGAGTCTCTTCAATCCCGGGGTGTAGATATAGTCAGCATAACACTCCTGGTTGGGCACGATACCTTTAAACCAGTTAGGGTAAGAGACATTAGAGATCATCGTTTAGGGGAAGAAGCATATTTTGTAGGGCATCATTCTGCAAACTCTATTGATAATGCAAAAAAAGAGGGAAGAAGAATTATTGCCGTAGGAACCACAGTTGTAAGGACCCTAGAGACTATATTCAAAAGAAAAGGAAAAATAGTAGCTGATTCTGGAACCACTGATCTGTTGATCTATCCAGGATTTAAGTTTCAGGTGATTGATGCCCTTATAACAAACTTTCATTTACCCCGTTCTTCACTTTTTTTTATGGTGGCAGCCTTTGCAGGACTTGATTTGACTACGAGGGCCTATCGCTGGGCAGTAGAAAGCAGGTACAGGTTTTACAGCTACGGGGATGCAATGCTAATAAATTAAGTCAAAAAGGGGATCAGCACCTTGGAATTCAGAGTTTTAAAAAGGTGTAAATCAAACAATGCCAGGCTTGGAGAGATAGTAACAGATCATGGCAGACTTGAAACTCCTGTATTTATGCCTGTTGGGACTTCAGGAGCTATTAAAGGGGTTTCACCTGGGGAGGCAAAGGATGCAGGGGTTGAAATAGTCCTGGCCAATACGTATCATCTGTACCTTAGACCAGGCCATAAACTGATAGAAAACATCGGTGGTCTTCACCGCTTTATGAACTGGTCAGGGCCAATTCTGACTGATAGTGGAGGATATCAGGTATACAGCCTTTCAAAACTGAGGACGATATCACCTGATGGGGTTACCTTTAGGTCACATTTAGATGGTTCAACCCATTTTCTTGGCCCTGAGAAGGTTATGGAAATCCAGAGGTCCCTTGGAGCAGACATCATCATGACCTTTGATGAATGCACACCCTCTGGTGCTGAGCATGATTATGTACTTGCTTCAGTTAAACTTACTGAACAGTGGGCCCGGCAATGTCTTGAGGAAGGGAAAAAAAACGGGCAGGCCCTTTTTGGAATTGTTCAGGGTGGAGTGTATCCTGAACTGCGTGAGATGAGTGCCAAGGGCCTTGTAAGTATGGGATTTGACGGCTATGCCTTGGGCGGTCTATCCGTCGGGGAAGATAAACATACAAGAGAGCGAGTAATTAAGACAACAATGGAATTTCTCCCAAAAGAAAAACCAATGTATCTTATGGGGGTAGGAACACCCGAAGACATAATTGAGTCAGTAAAAATGGGTGTAGATATGTTTGATTGTGTATTGCCTACTCGCAATGCCAGAAATGGTATGCTATTTACCAATAAGGGAAAGCTTGTAATAAAAAACGCACGCTATGCACAAGACAGCTCTCCCATTGAAGATGGGTGTGGATGTTATACCTGCTCTCATTACTCACGGGCCTATTTAAGACACCTATTTCTTTCAAAGGAAATACTTTCCTTTAGATTAAATACAATTCATAATCTCTATTATTACACTCATCTAATGAACGAGATACGGCAGGCCATACGAGATGATAGACTGGCTGAGTTCAGCCACGATTTTTATAGAGGGGAAATAGAATCTTTATAAATCTTAAAGAGAAATGGAGGAAAATAAATGTTTAATTTAGTTTACGCTATGGGTACTGGAGGTACAGGAGGAGGAACAGGAGGGGGTGGCGGTCTGGGTGCATTTTTACCTCTGATCATTATATTTGCTATTTTTTACTTTCTCTTAATCAGACCCCAACAAAAAAAGTCAAAACAGCATAAGCAGCTTCTAACCGACCTGAAAAAAGGGGATAAAGTAGTGAGCTCCGGGGGTTTACACGGTGTTATAACTGGTTTGTCTGACGATGTCGTTACTGTTGAAATATCCCCAAAAGTCAGGGTCAAGATCACAAGAGGCTCCATTGCAGGGGTAATCAGAAAATCAGAGACTGCGAGCTAAGGAGTAAATCGTGTCAAAAAAATTACAGTGGCGTGGATTACTTATTCTTATTGTTGTTGCTGTTGCATTGATCTATCTGACTCCATCTCTGAGCAAAACTCTTCCCTCTTGGTGGCCTAACATACTACCTGAGGAGAAAATCCATCTTGGACTTGATCTGAAAGGTGGAATGCATCTCGTCTTAGAGGTTCAGACCCAGAGGGCCGTGGAAAGTCACCTTGAGAGGACGGTTGAGGATATAAAATACAGCCTCAGAAAGGCCAAGATCAGGTATCAGACGCTAAAAAGAAGCGGCTCTGACAGGATTGGGCTTACCTTAATTAGGGCCGAGGACAGAAAGACCGTTGAAGAAATGGTAACAAAAGATTTTTCAGACCTTTCTGTTGAATCTGCATCATTTAGCGAAATTAACCTTAATCTGGAATTAATCCTTTCTCAAAAGTCCCAGCAGCATATTAAAAAAATGGCAGTAGATCAGGCAGTAGAAACAATAACTAACAGGATCGATCAGTTTGGAGTAGCTGAACCTGATATTCGGCCCCAAGGAAGAGATAGAATTTTAGTTCAACTTCCCGGGATAAAGGATCCTAAAAGGGCTATTGATATTATAGGAAAGACTGCACTTCTGGAATTCAAGCTGGTGGATGAGGATAATAGCCTTGAAGAGGCATTAAAGGGAAATATACCACCAGGGGATGAGATCCTCTACCAGACAAAGGGAGAGGCTGGCTCTAAAAGAAAGATCCCCTTTCTTTTAAAAAAGCGGGCTGTTATAACCGGAGAGTATCTAACCGATGCGAGGGTTCAGATAGACAGTCGATACAATGAACCGTATGTCTCGCTTTCATTTGATTCCCGAGGGGCAAGACTCTTTGGGCAGATTACAGGGGCAAATATTAAAAAAAGGTTGGCTATTATCCTGGATGATATTGTAAATAGTGCACCGGTTATACAGGATAAAATTTCCGGCGGAAGGGCCCA
>DAOVDY010000076.1 GCA_030669265.1 Desulfobacteraceae bacterium
CAAAGATCTTCAAATGTTGGCAGAAGATTCCCTCGAGAACAGAGCAGGCGCTATTGTTGCCATGAATCCAATGACTGGAGAGGTATTGGCTATGGCAAGTAGACCGAGCTTTAATCCTAATGACTTTGCCACAGGGATGGACGAGAAGGTATGGAAAAGATTGGTTTCTAATCTTCGCTTTCCACTACAAAATAGGGTAATCTCAGGACAGTATCCACCAGGTTCCCTTTTTAAGATAGCCGTAGCCATAGCAGGATTAGAAGAAGGAGTTATTGATCCCAATGAAAAAATCTTTTGTGGAGGAAGCTATAGCTTTAGAGGAAGGGCATATCGTGATTGGAAAGAGGAAGGACATGGCTATGTTGATTTACACAGGGCATTAGTTGAATCATGCGATGTCTACTTTTATAAAATGGGTCAGAAGATAGGGATAGATACTATCGCAAGATATGCCAAGAGCCTTGGTTTTGGCTCTAAAACAAACCTCCAATTAGGAGACGAAAAGGAAGGACTTATTCCAAATAGGGCCTGGAAGCTAAGACGATGGCATGTTCCGTGGCAGGAAGGGGAGACATTGTCCGTGGCAGTTGGACAAAGCTTTGCTCTCGTAACGCCTATCCAAATGGTCAGATTTGTATCAGCCCTTTTTAATGGGGGTGATCTGTTTAAACCACAGGTAACCAAATGGATAGAGAAAGAAAACAAGGAAAGAATTTTTAAATTTAAACCAAATTCATTACGTCGATGGAGCATAAAAAAAGAAAATATGGAGTTGATAAAAAAGGCCTTAGTCGGTGTTGTAAATGAACCCCATGGAACGGGAAAAAGGGCGAAATTTGATCAAATAAGAGTTGCTGGTAAAACTGGCACTGCTCAGGTAATTGCTTTGCCAGAGGAAAGAGAATTAGCAAGGGAAAAAGATGTTCCGTATAAATTTAGAGACCATGCATGGTTTGTGGCTGTTGCGCCTGCTGAAAACCCGGCGATAGCATTAGCTGTCCTTATAGAGCATAGTGGTACTGGAGGGGGTGTAGCGGCCCCGATTGCAAAAAAGATACTCGAGTGTTATTTCAAGAAGGTAAGAATGTTATAGGTGCACATTTTTTGTTAACAAAACAAGAAGCGAGAAGCGGGAGACGACATGTTTGATCGTCGATTGATAAACAACTTTGACTGGATCCTCTTAGTTATATTGATATTTATAGGAGCACTAAGCGTTATTAATCTTTATAGCGCTACCCATTCGATCGGATCTATGGGAGGAGGCCATGTTTATTTTAAACAGATCCTTTGGTATACTATAGGTTTTTTTGTTCTGCTATTAATGACAACTTTTGACTATCATGTTTTAGATAGACTTGCGTATCCGTTATTTTTTATTTCCCTTATTTTTCTGGTGGCCGTTCTAAAGTCGGGTAAAGTTACATATGGCTCTCAACGCTGGTTGAGTTTAGGTTATTTTTCTATCCAACCTTCTGAGATGGTCAAAATATCCATTATTATTGTTCTCGCTAAATATTTTTCAGACTCGGAAAGAACTGAAAATTATAGACTTAGAGATTTGTTGAGACCATTAATTTTAATTGCCATTCCTTTCATAATGATCATTTATCAACCTGACTTGGGAACGGCACTGATGTTACTCATAATCTCCTTCTCGATTATTATTTTTGTTAATGTTAATTGGAAATCAATAGTGATTTTTTTATCCATCGCTTTTCTTTCAGCACCGTTTTTCTGGATCACGCTTCAAGAATACCAGAAGAAACGGATAATAACATTTTTAAGGCCTGATTTGGATCCCTTGGGTGCCGCATATCATGTTACCCAATCCAAGATTGCTATTGGTTCAGGCCTCTTTTGGGGGAAAGGTTTTCTTAAAGGGACTCAGACGAGGCTACATTTTCTTCCCCAACAACATACCGATTTTCCGTTTTCTGTTTTAGCAGAGGAGTGGGGATTTGTAGGCTCAGCCATGCTTTTGCTTGTCTATCTATTTTTAATATTATGGTGCCTCAACATAGCAAAAAACAGCAAAGATGGATTCGGCACCCTAATCGTTGTTGGTATTGCTGCATCGGTTTTCTGGCACCTCATTATAAATGTAAGCATGGCAATCGGCCTCCTCCCTGTAGTTGGGATACCATTAGTCTTATTTAGCTATGGTGGATCATCGGTAATTTCCACTATGGCTGCTATGGGTTTGGTAATGAATATAAGCATGAGGAGGTTTATGTTTCAGGAATGACAAATAGACAAGGCCGAGGCTTTAATAAATCTTTTTAAAATTAACCTCATTTAGCAATACAATTTTTCTTGCAATCGTCTATAAGATAATGTTATTAAGCCGCTGGTAAATATCAAGGAGGTTAGCAATCAATGAAGAAATCAAAAGACGAGATTAATGCTTTTTTAGGTAGGGACACAGAATTTGAGGGTAAACTTTCCTTTACTGGTGCTGTCAGGATAGATGGAAAACTTTCTGGAGAAATTTTTTCAAGCGGGACTTTGATAGTAGGTGAAAGCGCAGTTATTAAAGCACAGATTCATATTGCTGATATGGTCATAAGTGGAGAGGTGCATGGTGATATATTTGCAGAAAAGAAGATCGAAATAACTGTTCCAGGAAAACTCTTCGGTAATATTAAAACTCCAAAACTTGTCTTAGAAGAAGGGGTTATTTTTGAGGGTAACTGCAAAATGAAAGATCTAAAAGAAGAGACAAATAACGATCGTGCCGTATCCCAAAAACAAACTGAAAGTCTCTCTGTTTTGAAATAGCTGCAATATCTCTCCTTTATACAATTTTTAATTAGCATTAGAGGTTTAGCATGATTTTAGAATCCTTACATAAGATAAAAAAGGCCGAAGCTGAGGTAAAAGAGAGGATAGAGGATTCCAAAGGAGAGGCAATTCGCATAATTGAGAAAGCTAAGGCAGAGGCAGAAAAATTATTAGCTGAAAAGGCGAAAAATTCTCAAAGACAAGCTGAGAAGATGAGAGAGGATGCTGGAGAGGAGGCAAAAAATGAAGGCCTCACTATCGCGAATGAATGGAAAAAGGAAACCGAAGAACTTAGCAAAGAGGCCCAAAAAAACCTTGAAAAGGCCAAAGAGCTTATTTTACGTTCATTATTAGGATAGAGATTATGTTACGACCAAGCCGGATGAAAAAGATACAAATACTTGCTCTCGAAGGATTTAGATATCAGGTAATTAAAAGACTACAAGCGCTTGGCACTATCCATCTCACTGATTATTCTGAAAAGCTCGAAGATCCTACCTGGAAAAACCTACTAAGACCTCACCCGCCATCATTAAATATCAGAAAAATAGCGGCTCTTAATATTGCAATAAATCGATTGTTAGATCTTTTTGAACGCTATGATCCTGAACAAAAAGAGGGTTTTATAAAAGGGATCTTTGCACCTATGCCGCCAAAAAAGATTGAAACGAGAGAAATATACGGCAAAGAGCTAATAAATACCGTTGACGATATAATAGAAAAAATTGAGCAAGAGACAGAGGAGCCAGTTAAGGAGTTAGAAAAAATTGAGCAAGAGATTGTAGAATCAGAGAGAATTAAGGCGCTATTGGACCTGATTTTAACCTTAGAGATAGATCTCGCAGATGTTGGGGAATCAGGCTTTTTGTCTATCTTCTTAGGTATTATGCCAAAGGAAGAGACGGATAATGTACGGGAAAGATTAAATGAATTGACAGAAGGTAACTTTTACCTCGGTGTAAAGGAGACATCTGAGAATAAGCTGGTGACACTATTAGTCTGTCTCAAAGAACGAGCATCGCTGGTATTAGCTAATCTTCGCCGCATAAGCTGGGAAAAGATTGAAATAGCGGGGCAGCAAGGGACACCAAACGAGGCAAGAGATTCGATTAATAAAAAAAATTTGGCATTAGTTGAGGAGAAGACAAAAAAAGAGGCAATCGTTGTTGATATAGCTAAAAGATGGCGAGATGAGCTTGAAAAGTACCGGGAACTTTTAGTGACGGAGCGACAGAGAGAGGAAAGTCAGAATAAGTTTGCACAGATGGAGCATGTTGTCGCCATTCAGGGTTGGGTCCCAGAAAACTCGGCAGCCCAAGCCACGCAGGTGATAGGAGAAGTTAGTAATGGGGCATGCGTGGTAGAGATATCGGAGCCTGAAGAGATGGATGATGTGCCAGTGTTGCTAAAAAACCCTAAATTTATTAGGAGTTTTGAGCTATTAACACGTCTTTACGGTATGCCAACCTATAATGGCGTTGATCCAACTCTATTTTTAGTTCCAGGTTTTCTGCTGTTTTTTTCAATCATGTTAACTGACGCAATGTATGGGGTAATTGCACTTGTTTTGGGCCTGTTATTGGTAAGGGGTGGAGGAAAATATAATATATTCATTAAGGATGCCGGTGTTATTTTATCATCAGCAGGCGTGGCTACTATTATTATTGGCGCCCTCGCCGGGGGATGGTTCGGCGATTTTGGACTCAAGGTACCTGTACTAAAATCTATGCAGATATTTGACCCCATGGTCCAGGTAACAACATTTTTGTTGATTGCCCTCATTATTGGTCTGACTCATGTTAACGCAGGTGTAGTGATTAATGTGTGGAATAGGATAAAAAGAAGGGAATTATGGAAAGCCTTAACTGGTAATCTGTGGTTTCTGTTTGCTCAGCCTGGCATTTTTTTCTTTTTAGTAGGCTATAAGTCGGTGGGGTTACTATTTATAGTTATCTCTCTCGTACTGCTTTTCCTTGGACATAAGGCCATGGCCATGTTTCAAGTAACTGGATTCATGGGGGATGTTCTTTCTTACGCCAGGCTTATGGCTTTGGGCTTGTGCACAACAGGGATTGCTATGACAGTTAATGTCCTTTCAGATATGCTTTATGCTGGCAGTTCAATCGGAATCTTTTTTGCTATCGTTGTCTTTTTTATTGGGCATCTATTCAATTTTGTCATCAATGCAATGGGGAGCTTTGTTCATGGGCTCCGGCTGCATTATGTAGAATTGTTTACCAAATTTTTTGAAAGCGGGGGCGCTGAGTTTACACCCCTTGAGACAAGGTATGAAGCAGTAGAGATTAAATAAAAGGGAGGTGTTTGTATGGAATTATCATCAGGAATAGTATTGGCAATTATTGGAGCGGCAATCTCTATGGGTGTGGCTGCCATTAGCTCAGGGATTGGAGTTGGTTTGGCAGGTATTGCAGGTGCCGGTGTTATATCAGAGGACCCAAAGAAATTTGGACCTGTTTTAGTCCTCCAGGCCCTACCACAAACACAGGGAATTTATGGTTTCTTAGGGGCCGTTTT
>DAOVDY010000063.1 GCA_030669265.1 Desulfobacteraceae bacterium
GGAGCGAAGCGCCGGAGTTATGTGCTATTAACTGCAAATCAAACAAGGTCAAAATTAACTAATATTTTAAATGTCTTCACCGCTGGTAAATTAAGGATTTCTTCTATTCCAGTATACTTAATTATTTCATCTATATGCCTGTCTATCACTTTCATATTAGGGGCCGCAAAAGTAAACCACATATTATAGTGGTGATCCCTAAGATAGTTATGAGTTACTTCTGGATATTTGTTAACCACTCTCACAAATTCCTCGATCTTATTATCTGGGACCTTGGCTGCACAGAGCGTAGTGGCAAAACCAAGCCTTTGAGAGTCAAAGTTGCCGCCGATCCGCCTAATAATTCCATCTTTTTTTAATCTCTTGATACGCGTAAGAATACTGTCCTCAGAGCAGCTCAACCGAGCCCCTAAATCTCTATATGGTCTTTGGGTGACAGGGAGACCAGATTGGATTTCATTTAAGAGTTTCCTGTCAATATCATCCATAACAAAGCCTTCGGTAATGTCAGTTGACTGTTTTCAATACTCCATTGAGAAAAATCGAAATATCAGGAGATTCAAAGAGATACCAACAAGGAAAATGACATCTCCCCATTCATCTAAGTGCCTTGAAATACATAAACAACTGACTCCTGGCAACGGACCACAGACACCAGTAAACTTTCAACTATGTGGTTCATAAGCGCATAACGGCTCTTCAGATAAATAATCCCCACTAAATGTATAGGCCCTTGCCCTACAACCACCACAAACAGTATTATATTCACATCGTCCGCACTTTCCCTTATATTTGGAAAAGTCTCTGAGGTCAGTAAAAACAGAAGAATTCATCCATATATCAGAAAAGGTTGATTCCCTTAAATTTCCAGAATTCACCTCCAGGTAGCCACAGGGTTGAATAATGCCTTCATGAGAAATAAAACAATAGGAAGTCCCGGCCAGACAGCCCCTTGTTACTGCATCAAGGCCATAGGTTTCTCTATTCACCTTCTCCCCTTTTCGATGTGCCTCCTGTCTCATGATTCTATAGTATTGAGGTGCACACGTAGCTTTAAGTTGAATAGTGGTCTTATCATGCTGTTGATAAAACCAGTGCAGGGTATCTTCATATTCCTTGGCATTCAGCTCTTGGTTTATCATGTCCTGAGCCCTTCCAGTAGGAACAAGCAAAAATATATGGTGTGCAATGGCCCCAAGCCTTACAACAAGTTTAAAAATACCTTTGAGCTCAAATAAATTGTATTTAGTTATCGTGGTGTTGATCTGAAATTCAATTCCTCTCTCTTTTAGGTATGCGATCCCTTTTATTGCTCTATCAAAGGCTCCATCAACCTGTCTAAATGCATCGTGGCTCTCCCTTGTAGATCCATCAAGAGATATGCTTACTCGCTTAATTCCAGAATCTTGTATCTTCTTTGTAATATCAGGTGTAATCAGGGTCCCATTGGTACCCATGACCATTCTCAGGCCCTTTTTTGTTCCATAGTCAGCGAGGGTAAAAATATCCTTCCTTAGAAGAGGTTCTCCACCCGTGAGGATTATAATAGGTTGACCAACTTCTTTTATTTGGTCTAATACCTTCTTTGCCTCGATAGTATCCAACTCCTGTGGATAGGGACCAAATTGTGATGATGCTCGGCAATGGACACAATTTAGATTACATGACCTGGTAACTTCCCACGCTACTATCCTGAGTTGATCATTTTCCGGTATATATTCTTTCATGGTATCTGCTCAAAATTTGTGGGATGGCATGGGTGTCTTTTTTTGCTTATGCCATTAACTATAGCTTAAGCTTAGTTGTCATTTCAAAATTGGGTAAAATAGACGGAGCATATGATTCTAAGGCTAAGTGGCTGTTACCCAATTTTGAAATGACATGCCAAGGCGCCCTGTTTGAAGGGCATAACAAAAAAAGATACCCATGCCCAATGAACAAGCAGTCTGAAATTCACTCTGTTTTGAGCTACCTTTCATTTGTATTCAATATCTTGGCTGCATCTTTGGCAAAATAAGTCAGGATGAGATCAGCGCCAGCCCTCTTGATAGAAAGAAGCATCTCCATCATTACCTCTCCTCCGTCTATCCAACCCCTTTGATCAGTTGCCTTCACCATGGCATATTCTCCACTCACATTATACGCTGCTACAGGAATATGGATACATGCCCGAACTTGATGGATTATATCTAAATAAGGCAATGCTGGTTTAACCATGATAATATCTGCCCCCTCTTCAATGTCTAATAACGCCTCCTTAATTGCCTCTCTGGCATTAGCCGGATCCATCTGGTAACTCTTCCTGTCACCAAATTGGGGTTTTGAATCTGCGGCCTCGCGGAATGGCCCGTAAAAGGAGGATGCATATTTCACGGCATATGACATTATACCGGTATCCTTGAATCCATCTCTTTCAAGGGCTCCCCTAATCGCTCTTACCCTCCCATCCATCATATCTGAAGGGGAAACAAAATCAGCACCTGCCTCAGCATGTGAAATGGCTACACGAGAAAGTATGTCAAGGGTAGCATCATTATCTATGTGACCATCTTCTATAACCCCGCAATGACCATGATCTGTATACTGACATAGACAGACATCCGTTAAAACTACCAATTCCGGTACCCTCTCCTTAACTGCAGCTACAGCCTTCTGAACTATTCCATCCCTCGCATATGCCTCACTTCCCAACGCATCTTTCACCCGTGGTAAACCAAAAAGAATAATCGCTGGTATCCCCAGAGACCACACCTCTTCTGCCTCTTCGACCAGTTCATGAACTGATAATCGATAGTGGCCCATCATAGATGGAATGGGCTCTCTTTCTCCTTTGCCATGTTTCACAAATATGGGTAAAATGAGGTCTTCCACCCTGATAATTGTCTCCCTCACCATTCTTCTAATAGTAGAAGTTCTCCTAAGACGTCTGGGTCTAATTATCATTTGTATTCTCCTTCGTCTTCCTTTTCCTTATCGATAACAAAATATGTTCGTTGAGAAATTTCGCATGGCTTTTGAAATCACCTTTGAGTAATGATTTTAGGTCTTCTTATTTGCGGAAGATTTACGTGTTTAAAGGTATACGTTACCCGATTGGGACTAATTGGGTAGGAAATAATCGGCTTAGGATATCATTGAATCTTGACTATAATATTTTTTGATCAGGCTATCGATATATTTTTCCGGATCTAAAACTGCCTCCCTAGTGATAGTAAAGGCTCCTAAACCAATCCGATCTCTAACTAATTTAAGCCCATACTCCAATTCATTAGCCAAGTTAAGGCATATCTCGTTAATATCCCTATCCTGAACGATAGAAATTCTTATTATCTCATCAATAGCACTATCTGCTAAACTGACATTCATTCCTAACTGGGAAAACAAACCTTCATTATGGTCCTTTACCAGATTGTACATCTCCTTAAAATCTACAAAAGCAGAATCAATATCAGATATAGATTTAAGTGCCTGTTCAGCAATCAATTCTACCCTCTCTTCGTATAATTTTAAATCCGATTGTGCCTCAAATTCTCTTGCTCTCTCCGCTACAGCCCTGTTTGTTCTCTGTTTTTCATTTACAACTGCTCTTTCAAATCGTTCTTTCATCTGACGGTTACTCATGTCACTGTCTGATTCAACCCGCTTAAGCTCTCGTGCTGGGTTTTTAACGAGCTCTGGAGTAACTAACAGATTTTTTACAACAGTAGATGGAAGACGTTTCTCAAAAGGCATAAGAATTCTCTCAACGGCACTAACTAAACCTCTTGCGCCTGTCTTCTCTTGTGAAGCCATCTCTGATAATTCTTCAAGTACACTATCTTCAAACTGAATATTAATACCATATGCCATAAAATCCCTTTTCTTGCTGAGGATAATAGGATTATTTGGATTTTTAAGAATTTCTACAAGGTCATCTTTTGATAGCTCATTAAGAACAACAATTACTGGAAGGCGACCTACAAACTCGGACTCAAATCCAAACTCGATAAGGTCATGTGCTCTTACCTCTTTAAGAATATCCATATCCACTTCAGTGGAATGGATATCTGCCTCAAATCCTATACCTTTACGTTTGAGCCTTTTCTTGATGATATCTGGCAATCCTTCAAAGGCACCACTCATAATAAAAAGTATATTTTTTGTATTTACAACCTGCTTTTCTCTTTTCCCAGTTCTTCGGTAATGTTCAATAGCCTGTATCTGCGAGATTGGGTCGTGAGGAACCTTCAGGTCTACATCAGTTTCTTCCATTGGTTTTAGGAGGGCCCTTTGTACCCCTGTCCTTGAAACATCATGGCCGATAATATTTTGGCTGGAAGCAATTTTGTCAATCTCGTCTACGTAAATAATACCATTCTCGGCCAGCTTCATATCATCATTAGCTTCATACACTAGATCCCTTACCAAATCCTCGACATCACCCCCTACATAACCTGTTTCGCTGAATTTGGTAGCATCACCCTTAACAAATGGAACACCTATCTTTTGGGCAATCAATTTTATCAAATATGTCTTGCCAACTCCTGTTGGGCCTATCATAAGGATATTGTTTTTAATCATCCCCACAGAAAAGGGGTTTTCTTTATTAGATCGCTTAACCAGGGATTTTATCCGGTTGAAATGAGTGCAGATTTTTGTAGCCAGCACTCCTTTGGCTTGATTTTGCTTAACTACATACCCATCCAAATAGGAATCTAATTCCTCGGGTTTCATATCAAAAGCAGGAACGCCATCCATCTTGGCGCCAGCCTTTCCGCCTTCATCTGTTTTTTTTGGATCACTCTGAGGAAAGAGGATAGGAGATATTATCTTTATCCGATCACCGTATTTCTTGGAAAGATAGTCGCTAAGCTCCTTCTCAAGTTCCTTTTGATTAGGAATTTTCTGCTCTTTCTCTTCTTTTAAATTATCTTCAAATTCCATTCACCTACCCCATAGTAATATCTTTAAAAATTATGAAATATTTCAATAATCTAATTATAGTCATTATACTTGATTTTTGCAACCCATTTTCAGAATCAACTCCTTGATGCGCCCTTCAATCCTAATACACCATACCTTCTTCTCTGCGAGCGCATAGTCTCATGATATACGGTCAATAACCACTATAACATTACATATTGCCATAGTTTAAGAAACAAAAAAAATAAAAAAAGAGTAACATTTTAGCAAATGACCCCAGTGCTTCACTTCAGGGTTATACATGAAAGAAACTTTACGTTACGAAAAAATTAAAAAAATAAGAAAGGAATAAGGAACTGATTAGGAATTAGTGTGTACCATGCACTTTCAACGCGATAATCACAACGTTTTGATGAGATAGAAAAAAAGTGAAAGGATTTGAGGTGGCAAAAAAAGTAGGGAGATAAAACTTTATAAATTGATTGGTAAATGGTGGAGGCGGGGGGAGTCGAACCCCCGTCCGAAAATATTCCACTTAAGCCTCTACATACATAGCCCGAACTTTAATGTTCATCCCTTAGACCCCTTTCGGGCAAGATGAATAAGGAACTAACCTGAAAAAATTGTCGCCTTCCTGAGATTCAGGTCTCTCAGGTTAGCTATCCT
>DAOVDY010000064.1 GCA_030669265.1 Desulfobacteraceae bacterium
TTGGTGGCTGAATAGTTACGGTGAAAGAAATATAGTAGAAATGTTTTTTCAAGTCAATTGAGAGTGATAAACTTTTGCTTGCATGAAGGACAGTTTTTTTGGTTATTAGTATGTGAATGAGAGGAAGAGTTTTTTGGAGGAATGTTTTTAAAAAAAATAAGGAGAACAAAATGGCAGAAAAAAACATTGATTTATCAGGGAAGGTGGCTTTGGTGACAGGAGGTAGCAGAGGTCTTGGTAAAGATATTGCTTTAGAAATGGCCCAAAAGGGTGCGGAGGTCGTCATTTGCGGGAGAAAAAAGGAAAATCTGGATACGACTGTAGAAGAATTCCACAGACGTGGCCTTAATCTGATGGCCGAATGTGACAACATAGGCAAATCAGACCAGGTAAAGGCACTCATACAAGCCGTAGATGCGCAGTTTGGAAGGCTCGATATCCTTATAAATAATGTGGGTATGAATATCTTAACCCCTTCTGTGGTGGAGGCTGATGAGGGGTTATGGGATAAAATTCTCGAGACAAATCTAAAGGGCCCTTTTCTTGTCGGTAGCCATGCTTCCAAGCTAATGAAAAAGACAGGAGGTGGAAAGATAGTTAATATCTCTTCTATTGCGGCTCGGAAGGCGAGCAGGGGTATGGGGATATACTGTGTAGCCAAGGCTGGAGTTGAGATGTTGACCAGGGTTTTGGCAGTTGAGCTGGCTTCAGAGCATATAAATGTAAATGCAGTTGCTCCAGGAATGGTAAGAACCAGGTTCAGTCAACCTTTCTGGAGTGACGAAAGTCTTTTAAAGGAGATTGTGCGAACAATTCCTATGGGCAGAATTGCAGAAACAGGTGATGTGGTAGGTGCTGTTATGTTTCTTGCCTCAGACCTTTCTGATTTTATCACAGGAGAGGTTATTACCGTGGATGGGGGATCAATGGCTTAATTTTATACGTAAAATGGGCCTTGCCCATTGATTGAATAATCTGCAGGCCTTACACTTTGCGCCCCAGCAATGCGTAGTATAAAAATTTTTTTTCAGCAGTTTTATAATCTGTCTTTGAGTAATACCTTAGATTCTCTGGAGTTTGAAATAGTTTCTTATACCTCTTTACGAGTAGCTGTATACCGGTGCTTTCTTTTACATCTTTTTTCATGATTATCTACAATGCATTGGTTGGTAGGTAAAGTCCAGCTTACCTGAGTATGGTTTCTTTCCCTAAAAAGTGCCGAAATACAGAACGTTCATAAATTCGGCACAGAAACATAGCTGTGCCTTTTGCAATTCCTATATCCCGTAAGCGACAATAGATATGCAAAGGATTCATATAATGCTTAATGCCTGCTCCCATAATGAACATTCACTCCTTATTAATTTAGGTAAAAAGAAACGAAGACTTATCGTGGACAATTATGGCCATCTAATGTAGTGCTTTCCAAGATGCTGTTATTATCGCAGGTGTAAATCCTTTCTTTCTATATTGCATGAAGATACCCTGCAAAAAAGATGCACACACATCCGAGAAGCCTTTTAAGTGCCACCTCAAACTCCCTTTATAAAGATATAACCATTGGAGGCCTTGGGCCATCACGTGGTTTATTATTTAGGTGTTGAAGTTGGGTGGCACTTAATAAGCACTTACATTTACTATTATGCTAAAATCATGCCACATTGTTAGGTTAAAAAAATTGTATTAAATTTCACATAGTTAGCTGATCATTGACTAAAAACAGTTTTGAAAATGGTAAAAAAGTACAAGGTTATAGGAAAATTAGTTCCACTTTTTGGTGAATTTTACACATTTTTATCGGTGGAAGCAGAAGGAAAATAAAAAGAACCTGGTATGCGCTGATAAAAAGAGGAAGGTTAAAAGCCTATGACTGTTTCTCCAAACTATTCGCTAACCCTGAGCACTACTTCTTCTTCCTGTAACTGTATGATTTTATCGATTTCATCGCGCAGAGCCGGATAATCCTCAACGGAAATGCGCTCACAAAAACTGGAAAACGATTGCGTTACCTTTACTTTTCCCTTTTTTGTGAAAAAGTTGCGTTTAAGGGAAAGACAGTCAGTGCTGACCGCTTTTGAATCGGGTGTCTGCTTTACCTCGACCCCTTCCGCAAGGATGAAATCTATCTCAAGATACTGAGTGCACGGCATACCAAGCACAAGCGGGTGGTTTCGTTTTACAAGAGAGAAGAGATGTTTTGGATGCCAATCTTTTGGTATTCTAAACCGTAGTTCATCCCCTTCACGGCGCATAAATGTTGGCACATCAAAACTAATTTTAATCTTTGAAGGACGCGTGACATCAACTACCTCGACAGTTTGATAATTGACCATTTTTGCCCCGGGCATAAAGTTGCTTAGGATGCCCTGTAGGAATTGAACGAAATTTTCTTTATTTCGGGCGATTCTGCGAATTACCGCTCCGTTACGACCCTCGGCGGTAATTACAACTTCAGCATTACAGTTCCCGTTTTTCACAATATTCATCACAATCTGCTTTTTCAAATAATCCATTTCTGCCGCCTGAAAGGGAACCTGTTTCCACGCATACCCACCTTTTAAATCCAAGATAAATGCCCACGTACCCTGATTATCCTGCCGTAAATGACCTACATCCAGTGCATCGACTGTAGGATCGAAAAATCGCCCCTTTTCAAGGCCCGGCTGGGGTGGAATATATACAATGACGTGATTAAATTGCTGCATCGGCACTTCTTGCCTTATTTGACCAAAATGGCGAGAGCGTATTAGTGCGAATTGGGCCTCAATTCCTCCGAGTCGTGCGAGTGTGATAAACAATACTGCCTTGTCTTTACAATCTCCATATCGGCGTGCGAGTACAACCGGTGCTGCATGGGGCTTCACTCCTGTAATAATATGTTCATAGTCTTTCTGGTAGCGTATTTCAGTCATGAGGTATGCTTGTATGCGCTGCAGTTTTTCTATTGATGTGTCAGCATTTTCAAAAAGTGTTTTTGCCAATTGGACGATTTCTGGACTCTCACGGAAAACGTTTTGCAAAAGGGCCTCTTCCCACTTATGAAAGAGACCCCAGGTTGGGACTGTACTGATTTTTAATACCCATGCGATGTCGCTGATATGCGGTGCTCTGCTTTCAGGTATAAGTACCGGAGCTTCGGAAATACTCCATGCTATACGGGTAAAAGTTCCCTTTTTATGTGTCTGCCTTTTGATATCTCCCCTTGTAAATTCTAATATTTTTGTATCTTCAGGTATCCATATAACAAATCGGGAATTGAATATTTGAGTCTTATATTGTTGAAACCACCAGGTATTTGCGTAATATTGCACAAGGTATTTGTTCGGCGGGGCGTCATGGCGGAATTGGACGACCACCGTTGAACCAATTTCCATTTTTCTAAACCGGATTACCTGTCCTCGAATAGAAGAGGCTTCCAATCTTTTCCCCTTTGAATCAACAGAATAGGCTCGCAATATTCTGGAGCGACCGCTTTTGGGCAGGGTGTATTTGGTCATTTGGTCACGCCCGGACTTGTTTAAGATATGAGTGACGGCGGTAATTACATTAACACTGCTTCCATCTCTTTTCAGTTCAGTTACCATATCATCAAGCAATAGTGCTGTGTCTGCGCCACTGTGAAACCGAATATTACTACGGGAGGCTACTGCATTTGTAATAGTCTCCTGATCAGGGACATCACTTGTCCAGGGTCCTGAAACCGGAGGCGCAATAAAATCCAGCCGATTTGCCAACCGTTCATTGTCTGGATCCCGATCAAGAGCTTTTTGCCAGAAGCGTATGGCCTTGTCTCTATCTCCATATAGGTAAGCCTGCTCGGCATATAGACGGTATCC
Source organism: Desulfobacteraceae bacterium (assembly GCA_030669265.1). Classification (GTDB taxonomy): domain Bacteria; phylum Desulfobacterota; class DSM-4660; order Desulfatiglandales; family B25-G16; genus B33-G16. The sequence goes on from DAOVDY010000064.1 coordinate 3,837, forward strand.
ATCAGGTGCTGTAGGTGCCATTTCAATAAGTTTTAGAAATGCTTCTTCGGCCCCGGGGCGATCATTGGATTGACGTCGAATTTCCCCCAGTTGCCTCCAGGAAGATCTGCGGTGAGGCCATGAATTTGTGAGTTGCTTTGCATAATGCTCAGCCCACGTATAGTCTTGTTTACTGCGAGAGATTCTAAAACCTGCCTGCAATACCAGGCGGTCATTAGGGAGATGAGAAAGCAGTTGGTGATAAATGGCTTGTGCAGATTTCTGATAGCCGAGACTTTCAAGTGCATTGGCCAGCTGCAATTGCACAGCAGGCCAATCCGGCCAGCGCTCTGATATTATCTTCAAGGCATTGAGACGGTCCTCTTTCCATTTATCCTGTTTATAAATATTTGCAAGGCTTTTCCAGGCGGTTGGCCGATTTGGATGAGCGGTGGTCGTATTAAAGAGCAGTTTTCTTGCTTTTTGGGTAAGATTATTCTGATGCCAGAAACGTGCCTGTTTGTTAGAAATCTGAATGAGCTGGTCTCCAGCCTCTTGAACAAGCGCACCGAGCAAGTCAGCGGTACGGCCATGTTCGGCATTATCCCACAATGTAAAGGATAACAGAAAGCGTCCCGGAAGGCTTTTGGGAAATGTATTGGTAAAACTTTCTGCCAATTTCACTGCTGAAATTTTCAGGCCCAATAATCTCGCAGATCTGATCAATAAAAATTGTCTGCGGATTTCATTTTGAATCTTGGAGGTAAATCGAGCCGGTAAAATATCAGGTGTCAATGGCCTCATAATTTTTAATGCATTGGTTGGACAGGGTGTGTCAGCAGGAAGGGATTTCAAGCTGTGTGGGTCAACAGGCATTCCCCCCGGTTTGGTTATGCGTGCACGTAGTTGCCAGCTACCTTTATCCTGAGCGCTTTTAATGAGGATACGATTTACCCCAGAGCGGAGTACAACAGGAATGACAATGCCGTCAAATGCCCAGCGGCTAATATGGCGGTTCTCAAAGACAAGGATGTTGTTTACCCAAACCTTTATGGCATCGGTTGAAGATAGGCGAAGCTCGTACGGGCCTTCTTTTGTTGTGCGTATGACCGATGCCAGATAAGCAACAGCCCAGACATTTGGATGGAGGAGCTCTTTTAAATTTATTGCGTTGGTTGAGAGAGCTGTTGGATACCGTGTACGCCAGCCGATCTCAACCAGTTGCCCTTGATAGGTTTTATCCAGGTCAATTTCCTGTTCTGGTGGATAGGAGATATCAAAGCCTTTGTTCTGATCGTTGTCCCATGTCCCAATCAAAGATAGAGGGATGTTCCACCCGTTCATCGCGGTTGTTTCTTGCATATGTTTTATCTCGCCACGTACGAACAAGGAAATTCCCAAAATATAGGCTGCCAGAGACTTTACCTCTGGATCAGAATGGTTTTGTAAGACCTCGCAGAGATGCTCCATTCTCATACGTTCTTTAAGAGTCAAGGACATCTTGGAAAGCCAGTGAAGATGTAAGAGCGGCGTATCATTGTCTGGATCCAGCAGGGAAGCAAAAAGGTGTGTAAATCGATCTGAACGTCGATCTTCCAGATATGCAAGGCTGGCTGCAATTTCATGGTAGAGAGCTGTATCTGGACCGGCTTTTCGGGCTGCTTCAACAGCAGTTCGCATTCTGGCTACATCAGGGGCAGTATAATATGCCACCGCTGCTTTTATAAGCGTATCAGATTCCCTGGGAGGA
>DAOVDY010000138.1 GCA_030669265.1 Desulfobacteraceae bacterium
GAAGGAGGCCCTGAAAATGCATTATGGCGTAGAAGAAAAAAGGAATATAAGGGGCTCCGCTACAGCAGTAGAAGAGGAAACTCTAAAAGAAGAGGGAATTAAATTTTTCAAGATTCCCTCTATCAAACCTAAAGATGATGACAGTTGAGTATCTCTGGATTTCTACAACTCCTTAAAATTATAGTATCTTGATGCATTCAAGTCTATTCCAACCGCGAAGCGGAGCCAAGTTCTTGCTATGGGCATGATTGATATAACCGGTAAGAAGATTCTGTTGAGAGAGGCAGTTGCTTCAGGGAGAGTGATCCTCTTACCTGAAACAATAAAGAAGATAAAGGAAAGCCAGATTAAAAAGGGTGACCCACTGGCGGTTGCTGAGATAGCGGCCATGAGAGCTGCCAAAGAGACCTATCTTTTAATTCCCCATTGTCATCAGATCCCATTAAATACAGTTGAGTTGAATTTTTCTATTGGCAACGATTTTATTGAAGCCAACTGTCTGGTAAAGGCTGAGGCTATGACAGGTGTAGAAATGGAGGCCTTAGTAGGTGCCTCAATAGCACTAGCTACTATATGGGATATGGTTAAATACCTTGAGAAAGATAAAAACGGTCAATATCCATCAACTAGGATTTCCGATATCAGGGTCCTGAAAAAGATCAAAAAACCCATATCCAAAGAATGATGTTAAAAGAATATGAGGGTTACGAGAATAAAGACAGGAAATAGAAAAACAATAGAGTATTTTATCATATACCCAAAGAAACTCGGCATGGGTGTACCTGCCTCTTCCGCAATGGACCTGACCATAAAATTAGGTGCATTTCCAATATAGGTATTGGCCCCAAAGAAAACAGCGCCTGCAGAAATAGCCATCAGAAATATAGGATTTTCAGCGATTAACTTAGAAACTGCTGTTGACTCAGGTACACCTGCGTAAAATTTGCCCAGTACACTCGAAAAGAAGGTTAAATAAGTAGGGGCATTATCCAGGAAACTTGAAAGGATCCCCGTAATCCAGAAATAATGATAGGGTTCTTTCACAGCACCAATTAGAAAGCCAAGCGCCCCTTTAGTTCCTGCCAGAAGGAGAAGAAGACATGGGGTCATTGTTACAAATATCCCGGCAAATAGATAGGCCACCTCTTTAATAGGAAACCATGTAAACTCATTATCTTCCCGTATCTTAGTAGAGGTAAATATTAATGAAAGGATGCCCATGAGGATAATAAAACCATCCCTCACCCATTCTTGAATGCTTCTGTGTATACCTAAAGTATTTACCTCTCCCCAATCTACCAATCCACTGAATATAACAGAACCAACGACTCCGGCTAAAAATATAAAATTAAGGCTACCAACTAACCTGAGTGGCTCTTTTTCTCCTTCATCTATTTGGGGCTTAACCCCTTCTTTCCTGTAATAATAGATATAAAGGGCGAAATAGACAGCCAATAAGATCAAAGCAGTAAATAGCATATGAGGCAAGATGGCAAATGTCCAGAAAAAGGGAACACCGTGCAAGAATCCCAGGAAGAGTGGAGGATCGCCTACTGGTGTCAGTGATCCACCAATATTTGCCACAAGAAATATGAAAAAAACTACCATGAAGGCCCTGTTTTTTCGATAATTATTGGCCCTTAAAAATGGCCTTATAAGTAGCATGGCCGCTCCGGTTGTTCCCATCCAGGAAGCTAAAGCAGTTCCTATGATAATCATAATGGTATTTACCTTGGGTGTTCCCACCAAACTCCCCTTTAGCAAAATGCCGCCAGAGATAGTAAAAAGACCCCAGAGGAGTATAATAAAGGGGACATAATCAGCTAATATAATATGAAGAAAACTATGGAGGGCCACTCCCTTATAAGCAATTAAAAGGGGGACGGCTATGGCAATAGCCCAAAAGGCCGAGACCTTTCCAAAATGATGGTGCCAGAATTCCGGGACAAAAAGAGGGAATAAGGCAATTGAAAGCAAGATCCCAATAAATGGAATGATGCTATAAAGAGAGAGAATCTCACCTAAGTTGATGTGCTCATGAGCCCCTTGATGAGAATTTTCTGCTGCAAACACTGGAAAAGAAAAAGCAATAAAAACTATTAAAAATAAAAATAGAATCAAACTTTTATATCTCATTTATGGGCCTCATAGATGAATTAACAATTTTCTATTTAAACAATTCCTGCTTTGTCAAATATACTTAAATAATCACGCTAAACAATGCTAATGCATCAAATGCTACTCTTTTCCTTTGGGTCGGTGGAAGTATAGGCATGAGGAAATCCTTAGTCAAGAAGAAATTACCTTTTTTATCCTTATTTAAAGGGGACAAGTATGAAGGTGAAAAATCGAATAGATTTCTTTTAGTCTCTATGTTATAGAAGATAAAAAGTAGGAGGTATAAGGATGAAAAAAATGAAGAGGATTAGAGTTTTGATGGGAGTTGTTCTACACATGCTTGTTTTTATCTTTATCTCTGGATGTGCTACACAAACCTTGTCCGAAAAAGCAACCCCTCTTGAAGAATCCCAACAATCAAAAGAAAGTAAAGAAGTTGCAATCTCTCTTTATTATGATTTTAAGGATGTGCCGGTTCCAAATGAACTTAGGCTTCAAAAGGAAAAATCCTTTGTTTTTCAAACAACCGAATTTACAGCTGGAATTCTTACTTTTTCAGGGAAGGTAGAATCAGATTCTCTCATCAGCTATTTTATCAACAAAATGCCTGATGATGGTTGGCGTTTCCTAAGCTCTTTTAAATCGCCAAAGAACATATTATTTTTTCAGAAGGAAAACCGATTTTGTATTATAACTATAATCAGCAAAGCCTTTACTACTGGTTTAGAGATTTTAATTACGCCAAGTTTTCAAAGTGGCTCTTAAGCAAACTTGACTGCGTTATCCTTATGATTATAAGTGAAGATTTTAATGTTGAGAGCAATCGCTCATATCACCCGAAATTTTGGCAAGCGCATGATTTAGAGCTGGTAAAACAACAGCCAGATTTTCCTTTGCACCCTCAGGGCTTCCTGGCAAATTTATAATCAGACTGTCTCCCCTTACACCAACTATTGCTCTGGAAAGCATGGCATGAGGGGTCTTTGTGAGGCTGGCAGCCCTCATTGCCTCAGCCATACCAGGTATTTGATATTTGATTACCTTGAGCATAGCCTCAGGTGTTATATCGGTGGGGCTCACTCCGGTACCTCCTGTTGTCACAATCAATTTGAGGTTTTCTTTATCAACCCACTTGATTAAACACTCCACAATCTTTTCAAAATCATCTGGAACAATGCTCTGCTTCTCAACTATGTAACCGGCCTTTGTCAGTATTTCAGCAATAAATGGCCCTGATTCATCCTTTCTCTTTCCCTCAGATCCCTTATCGCTGATTGTTAAAACCCCGGTCTTTATCATCATATAGATTTCATATAATTAATTTAGAATTTTTCGGATGAACAAGTTTTATAACCAGTTTAATTTATCCGCCTTAAGTAGATACAATCCGCAATCCCTGGTCCAGACCTGGCTTATAGGCTTAATATGTTGATCCGAGCATGTAGTGCCCTATAGATTTAGTAGGCTGATTCAAGCACGTCGCGCCAGGGCAGGCCGCAATCCGAAATCCGAAATACTACATAGGCCATCTTTACCTTCCCTCTTCCTTAGAGGCAGCTACTATCTTCTCTGCAAGTTGAGGAGGAACCTCTTCATAATGAGACTGTTTCATCTGGAAACTCCCCCTGCCGCCTGTCATGGATGTAAGATCAAAGGAATACCTCAAAACTTCAGCCATAGGTACCTCAGCCTTTATGATCTGGTATTTCCCATCGCTATCCATGCCCAAAACCCTTCCTCTCCTGCCGTTAAGATCACCTATTACATCTCCCATAACATCTTCTGGAACAGTTATTTCCATACTCATAATCGGTTCTAAAAGAACAGGTGTAGCCTCCTGAAAAGCCTTTTTAAAGCACATGGAAGATGCAATTTTAAAGGCCATTTCGGATGAATCAACATCATGAGATTTTCCATCAAAAAATCGAATCTTTAGATCTACAGCTGGATATCCCGCCATAACTCCACTCTTCATAGCATTTATTATTCCTTTTTCA
>DAOVDY010000170.1 GCA_030669265.1 Desulfobacteraceae bacterium
ATAAGTATTTCAAGATTCTTCTTTGCCACTGCGCAGGATACCGGATGAGCACCACAGGTATGGAGATGGGGGAAAGGGTCTGAACAAAGCATTCCCTGATAAATCTCCTCTGTAAAGGCTACACCAGCAATAGGGAGGGCAGAACTGATCATACCCTTTGAGATACATATCATATCAGGAGAAACGTCCCAGTGCTCGCATGCGAAATTCTTCCCTGTTCTGCCAAATCCTGTCATGACTTCATCGAGAATTAATAAGATATTATAATTCTCACAAATCTCTTTTATTCTAGGGAAATATTCCGGAGGCGGACAGATGGTCCCAGAAACACCATATATTGGTTCTGCAACAAATACAGCAACATTATCCTTTCCTTCCTTTTCAATAGCTTCAGCCAGGGCCTCGGCACATTCCAAATTACACCCCGGGTAATCCTTGCCAAAGGGACAACGATAACAATAACATTCTGCTATATTAATAATATCTGGGTGGGGGGCTCCAACTTTACTATGAAATCTAGACATTCCTGTAGCCCACATGGAAACCATGTTTAATCCATGATAGGAAAGATTTCTGCTGATAATCTTGTTTTTTTGCTTGTATCCTTTTGTGGCCCAGTAAAATCGGGCAATCTTATAGGCCGCCTCATTGGCCTCTGCCCCACTATTAACAAAGAAAAACCTGCCAAGACCTTCAGGAGTAAATTCAGCCAGGGCGTGTGCATAATCAATGGCGGCGGTACTTGTTAATCCTGACCACGACTCAGCATAACTTAGCTTCATCATCTGTTCCTTTGCCACTTCCGCAAGTTCTTTGCGGCTGTAACCGCAATTGGTGCATACGGCCCCACCCAGGGCATCAATATATTCTCTGCCGTGAATATCTTTCACCCTGATCCCTGAAGCTGAATCCAATATCAATGGCGTACCGTTTTCAGCAAAATCATTCAGTGGAACACCGCCATGGAGCATGTGTAACTTATCCTCCTCTACCCATCCAAGTTCCAATTTATTCATAATATCCTCCTATCCTAAATGATATAATAGCAGTATCAAAATGCTTGCACATTAAAACATCTTCCCAGGAAGCCACAGAGCTAACTGAGGAAATATCATAGTAATTACCAAAACGAGCAGTTGCATTGCCACAAATGGGGGCACTGACCGCCAGATGTACTCCGTACTTATTCCTGGGGGAGCGACACCTTTCATTAAAATTAAGGCCCAACCAAATGGAGGTGTTAAGTACGCGACCTGCATGTTAAGGATAAAGAGAATAGAAAACCATATGGGATCGAAACCAAGAAACTTGGCAATTGGAACAAAGATCGGCGCGCATATTGTCACAACTGCATAATCATCCATGAACATGCCAGATATAAGAAGGATGATCTGCATGGCCCCAAGAATCAGCCAGCGATTCACTATAAGGTCTTTTACTGTTTCCATAACCAGGGTCTGGGCACCTGCGCTAGTATAAAAGACGCCAAAAAGGGTAGCCCCAATAAGAATCCATAAGGCCATTCCGCTGATTTTCAGTGTCTCAAGGCATGAGTCTGAAACAACCTTCCAGGTTAGCCTGCCATATATAATACAGATCAGAAAAGCACCCATAGCTCCCACACCGGCAGCCTCTGTTGGGGTTGCGATCCCCAAAAAGATTGACCCCAACACCAATATAACTAATAAACCAGGAAGAACTATTTCCTTAAGCGCGGCCCGTCTTATTTTCCAGGTGATCTTCTCGGCTTCCTTAGGCGCAAGATGCGGCTGAAAGTGACATCTTATTGTTATGTAAAGTATATACAAACATGTAGTGATGAGCCCGGGAAAAACACCTCCAAAAAAAAGTCTTCCTATGGATATTCTTGCAATATAGGCAAAAATGATCATGATGATGCTGGGAGGGATAATTTCCCCCAGGACCCCTCCAGCCATTACACTTCCTAAGGCCAGAGATTTATCATAATAGCGTTTGAGCATGGCCGGAACCGCAATAAGACCCATGGTAAGGATGCCGGGGCCGAACCCCCCGCACATAGCCAGCGCAACACATACTCCAATCGATACGATTGCCAACCCGCCCCTAATGCCCGACATCCAGTAGTTGAGTGCCTGAAATAGACGATCTGATATACCTGAATGAAGCAGAAAATTCCCCATTAGGAGAAAAAGTGGAATGGTTATCAGGTTAGGATCTGTTATTTCCCTATAAGTAGTAGTGGCAACGATATATAATGCGTTGGACCCTCCCAACAAAAAAGCGAAGACTACGCTAATGCCCCCGAGCGCAAAGGCAACGGGGACCCCCGTTGCCAGGAGAAAGATAAGCCCACTAAACAACAGGATTGTCACCAACTCAATGCTCATAAAAACTTAACCCCTTTTCTCTATAGGCTTTCAGGCAAAAATGATGGGGGTCACAAGACAAGACATTTTTCATATCACTGTGGAAAACTATGTCCGGTGGGCGTAGATTTTTTTCAATTTTTTCGTCGAGACAGAACCACTATCCCTTCAAGCAAAAATAAAAAGGCAGCAATTGGTATAAGTAGTTTAAGTGGATATAGAGGTATACGGAACGCGCCGCTCGCCGTCTCACCGACAGTCAATGAACTCCAAGCCATCCAGGATCCTTGCCAGATCAATGCCCCCACAAAAACAATAAAGGACGCTAAGGCAATCGACCGTGCAATCAATTTCATCCTGGAAGATAAATGGTCGTAGAGGATCTCGATCCTGATGTGGTCACCTTTAGACATGGTATAGATACCTGCAAAGAGAATAAAAACACCAAAAAGCTGCCTGTTTATAGGCCATACCCAAATAGTTGGATAGTTAAATACATATCTTGCCACGACCTCTACTGTGGTTATGGTCATTATAAGAAAAATAACAAAGCTTATGGCCCTGCCAATCTTTTCACTAATCGCATCAACCGCATTGAAAATGGTCTTCATCTTAGACATGCCAAAAGCCCTCTTTATGAAAGCACTTTTTCAGCAAAGTAGCTACGCCCACAGGATGAGGGTTTAATTTCTACTTTATCCCTCTCCATTTTTTTATCAATTTAATTGCCTTGGCACTTGCCGGGTCTCTACCGGCCATTTCATCCCACAGTTTATGAGCTGCTTCGGCATGTTTGTTTATACAATCCTTATCAAGCTGGCACTCCTTGAGTTTACCCTTCTTTACCATGTCTTCGACTACTCCTATCTCGGCGCCATAACCTTTGACGGTTGCATTCCAATAATCCTTCGCAGCATCCTGAAGCGCTTTCTTGAGATTATCAGGCAGAGCATTCCACGATTTCATATTTACCAAAATATGACCAATGCAGTGATCGTTCTCTTCACCACGGATCCAGTAAGGTGCTACCTCATTCCATTTCATACCGGTTACACAACTGACATCCCACTGGGCAGCATCGAGCGTGCCTAATTTCAATGCCATATATGCCTCACCCCCGGAGATATAAGTTCCGCGAGCGCCAAGCATATTATGCCAGTTAGTATAAATCCCCTCATCTCTTATTTTCACGCCTTTCAAATCCTTACAGGTTTTGATAGGTTT
>DAOVDY010000105.1 GCA_030669265.1 Desulfobacteraceae bacterium
TCCCTTATACCCTGAATATGAAAAAAGTTGAAAGCGCGGTCACGAATATAATAAATGGGAAACCGGTACTAAACAGGAGCGCCTTGATCAATCCAGAATCACTGGATTTTTATGAAAATTTACCTGAGCTTCAAAGCTGAAAGAGAGATTTCTCTGACAGGGTAAAAAAAGAAAGAGGGCCTCATTTAAAAACCCACTACATCGTTAGTGGGTTTTTTATATGTGAGCCCTTTTATCCTAAAATTTTCTTCATCAACGCTATCAGTTCCTCTGGTTCTTCTGGTTTTTCAATATAAGCTTCGGGTTCAGGCACAGATTGACCGGCAAATTCATCCAACACTTTTTGGGAACGAAGGAAGCTTTTTTTGGGTATAGCAGAAAGCACAATCACCGGAATATCTTTTAAAGATTCCTCGGTCTTCAATTCGTGATACATCCTGATTCCACTCTCTTTTGGCATCAACATATCTAAAATAATCAAATCCGGTTTATCCTCCCTTACCTTACCCATGCCCTCAACACCGTTCTTGGCTTCCATTGCTTGATAGCCGCTTTTTTCTATAAGTTTTGAGACAACCTTTCTGATATCAACATCATCGTCAACAATAAGAACCTTCTTCATAATACATCCTCCTCCTATTATTTCTTAACTTAAAATTAGCTTTAATCCTCTTTTCCCGTCGCTCCCGATGTGGCTACATCCCTATATGGCATTCGAATGGTAAATGTCGATCCCTGTCCGAGTTGTGAGTTTACAGTGATGGTTCCACCATGTTCCTGTGCTATCTTCTGGGTATTCAGGAGACCAAGACCAGTACCTCTTCCCTCTTTGGTGGTAAAAAAACCGGTAAATAATTTTTTTTTGGTCTCTTCATCCATACCACAACCGTTGTCAGATACCTCAAATCTAACCATGCCATCGTCTTCAAGAATTGTCTTTACTCGCACTACCCATTTCTTCTCTTCATTAGAGTCATAAATACAGGCATCTATGGCGTTTGAAACCAGATTAAGCAAACAGCGATGAATACCTTTAGGATCCATAACTGCCTCTCCCATGGATGGATCAAAATCTTTAATAATCTCTATACTATATTCCTTTGCGCTCTCTTGCGTAAGTTTACAGACATCATCTGCAATCTCATTGGGGAAACATTTTTCATACTCAGGCTTTCGTTCTCTGGAATACTCAAGCAGATCAAGAACCAGACCAGAAATCCTGCCCATGTTACTTTCTACCAAATCCCAGCCGTCCTTAAGAGAATCTGTATCATTTTCTTTAAAGGCCTCATCTACCAAATAGACCCCACCCTTTAGGCCGAACAAAATATTTTTTACATAATGGGCAAGACTGGCTACGGTTTGCCCAACAGCCGCCAATCTTTCTGATTGAATTAGTTCTTTTTCCAGTTGCCTTATCTTGGTTAATCGTTCCTCCACCTCCACCTTAACGGTAACCCAGTATTTTACCCTTTGAGACAGTTCTCTATAATCAAAGGGCTTCACTATATAGTCATCTGCCCCAAGGTCCAGTCCCTTAATCTTATCAGGTACCCTTGCCTTAGCGCTCAGCATAATGATAGGGATATGTTTGGTGTTATCATAACTTTTTAATCTTTTTGATACCTCATAGCCATCTATTTTGGGCATCATTATATCTAATAGTATTATGTCAGGCTGATATTCCACTACCTGTTGCAGGGCCTGCTCCCCATCATAGGCCTCTGAGGTATCATACCCTTCAGCATGAAACCTCTTGGTTAGCAATTCCACAGTATCAACATTATCATCAACTATTAATATCTTGGCCTTGTTAGTCATGTAAATTTTCTTAAATGGGTTATGGATTATGCTTCATGAAATATTCGATTTGTTTTGGTAATTCCCGGACATCAATGGGCTTAGGGATGTAGCCATCACAACCTGCTGCTAAGGCAACTTCCATATCCCCTTTCATTGCATGGGCTGTCAGGGCAATTATCGGAATACTCTTGAGATCTATGTCGCTCTTTAATCTTCTTGTTACTTCATACCCATCTATCTTTGGGATAAAAAGATCCATAAGAATCAGATCCGGGTTTTCAGTCTTTGTTTTTTCTAAAGCCTCTTCACCATCGACCGCTTCAATTACCTTATAGCCATTGATCTTTAAGACCTTAACCACCAATTCCCGGTTATCCTGATTATCCTCAACCACTAAGATTTTCTGTGATGAACCTATCTGAATTCCTTTATTGTCCATAGCTATTCGTGATTAAACGCTGTTTATTAGGCAAACTTTTCTATTATTTCTAAATAAAATAGGCTATTCTTCTTTTAAAGGCAAGGTGAAGTAAAACTTACTGCCCTCTCCGTATTTGCTCTCTACCCAGATATTTCCACCCTGCATTTCAACCAGCCCTTTACAGATACTAAGCCCTAAGCCGACCCCTCCGTATGGACGGGTTGCTGAGATATCAAGGGGTGTAAACATATCAAATAGCTTATCAAAATCCTTTTCTCTGATTCCCATGCCTGTGTCTGAAATACAGACCTCAACGAATTTAGGTGTCTGGGACCGTCTGGCACTTAAGGTAATACGACCCTTCGAGGTAAATTTAATGGCATTATGCAGTAGATTTGTTACCACTTGCCTAACCCTATCGGGGTCTGCATATGCCAGTGGTAAATTTTCATCAAAATCTGTGTCTATAATCAACGGCTTTTTGTTTATCATTGGTTCAAGGCTGGAGATAGTTGTCTGGATAATATCCTGTACATCGACTGCACTCAAGTCTAATTCCACTCTTCCAGATTCAATCCTGGACATATCCAAAATTTCATTGATTAAGGTGAGCAAATTTTTAGCATTATTATGGACCTTTGTCAGGCTGTTCTCTTGCTCTTTGGTAACATCCCCATCTATCCTATCTAAGAGCAGTTCTGTATAGCCAATTATAGAATTGAGCGGGGTCCTGAGTTCATGGGACATATTTGCCAGAAAAGCAGATCTAAGTTCATCAAGCTTTTTTAGCTCTATGTTTGCTTGCTCAAGTTCTGTCGTTTTTTGCTCCAAGTCATCATGGGCGGTTTGCAATGCCTCCTTAGCCTCTCTGCGCTCTGTTGTATCCCAGAAGGTTTCAATTGAGCCAACTGTCTTCCCATCGGAATCTTTAATCGGCGAAGCCGTAAAGAAGAGCCATTTGCCTTTCTCACCTATGTGTGGAAAGAATTCCTCTGCCTCATACGCGCCTTCGATGAGGGCCGACTTCCGCCAACTCTGGCCATAGTACTTATCTATCTCCTTCTCCTCCATTTCATCCACTATAACATCAGCCATTATGGGCCTTTTTTCCGGCCTGAAGGGTACCCACTGCTTATTCGTTCCCACTATCTCCCCAGCCTTATAGCCAAAAAATTTTTCGCAGGCCCTGTTCCAGTGGGTTACAATGTGGTCCCTGTTTATCACAAAGGTTGGTATAGTATTTCCGTCGATTATCTGCGACAGGGTCCTCTCCCTTTCAACGATTTCTCTCTCTACGGCCTGCAGGTGCCTGGTCCTTTCCTCCACGATTCTGGCAAGCTGATGGGAGAATAAGGCAAATTCCTTCTCGATCTTATCTGGCTCGCATATATTTTCCCTTAGCTCCCTTTGACTCCTCACGCTTTGTTCTTCAATCTGAAGGAAATCCCAGACTGACATAGCCTCGAGGTGGTCTATAAGCCTTACATTTGTTGGTTTCGTCGACTTGATTTCCTCCAGTAACCGATCATCTCCCGTTACCTCTATGATCAGATCCAGCCCTTCGATGTTATAGAGGTCCCTGTAGTTCAGGGTTGTAAATATCCCTTTCTCTCTGGCATATACCAGGCCCTCGGCCCGCTCATTTATATCCGCTACGCCGAGGATGGCCATTTTCTGATGGAAATTCTTTCCCATGACGATCTTAAGCATAGCCTTGCAGACCCTGCCTCCTCCGACGACAGCGATGTTGGAATTATTTAAAATATCTCTCATCTTATCCCTTCTTGCGATCAATAGGACAGGATTTTATCTACATTGAGCATCATGTTTATCCTTACAACTTCCTGGACTACAATTCCCCTGAAAAACTGAAATATCCTGACATTTCAATATATTGCTGAATTTCAATACCTTTGACCGCCTTCTCTTCCTTGTTTAAGGAACTAATAATGTGGGCAATTCTGATACCTCTGCTACCTGCTGAGAAACACTTCCCAACCACCTCGCCTGCCAGGCACTCTTTCCACTCGTCCCTGTGGCAATGAGAGTGGCATCACGTTCCCGGGCTGCATTTTCAATCTGGGTGAAATCGCCAATATAGAGATGATATTCTGCTTCTATTCCCTCACTTTCAAGGGCTTCGCATAATTCATCGAGTTTTTTTCTATTCTCCCTTTCCTTTTTCATAAGCCCTCTTTTTCCCAGACCAGCCATGTCCTTTTCAGTTTCAACGTGGATTACCTGTAGCTTTTTGATAGCATTTTTAATCCCGACTAAAAACTCCAGCGCCCTATTAGCTGGAGGAGAAAAATCCGTTGCCAAAAGTGGTCTCTCAAACAGCCTGTCATTCACCTTGCCGGATTCTAACTTGTATTTATGTACCAGGACCGGTGTTGCAGCTTTTCTAATTAGTTCTATTGTCTTAGAATCAATATAGAGCTTTTGCAGTTTAGTCCTCTTCTGACGACTTATT
>DAOVDY010000007.1 GCA_030669265.1 Desulfobacteraceae bacterium
GGCATAGCTGATAGGCTGGATACCCTTGTAGGGTTTTTTACACTGGGCCTCGAGCCTGATGGAACAGCTGATCCCTATGCCCTCAGGAGACAGGCCCTGGCTATTATAAGGATAGTGAGAGATAAAAAAATTGCTATTTCCTTTCAGGAACTCATTAATAAATCAGCATGTATTCTTAATGAAACTATTTCATTTGACCTAAAAGAGGTTACAAATAAGGTAATTGATTTTATAAAGGAACGCTTTAAGAATTTGTTGTTATCTGTGGGAATTACGCAAGATTTTATAGAGGCAGTAATTTCTATCGATTTTAATTTACTCCATCAAGTAGAGAAAAAAATCGAAGCCTTACAAAGATTTCGGGACATTTCGAAAGATTTTGAAACCTTAGCGATAGCGTTTAAACGGATCATTAACATAGGAAAAGGTTTTGAAGAAACGTATAGGGTGAATCCTGATTTATTTGAGCATAAAAGTGAAGAAGGTTTATGGAAAACATTTAAGTTAATAAAGGATGAAGTAAAAAAAGAAATAGATGGAGAAAATTATTTTGAGGCATTGAATATACTATCCAAAATAATTAAGCCGGTAGATCAATTTTTTTCCGAAGTAATGGTCATGGCAGAAGATAAAAGGATAAGAGAAAACAGGCTTGGAATTCTAAAAAGCCTGCATCAGTTTTTTTTGCAGGTAGCTGATTTTTCAAAATTTTCTATTTAGCATCAAAGTTTTTTATGCCACAAAGACACAAAGTCACTAAGTATTTTTTGAAGTGGAATCATCTCTTGCTAATATGAAAATCATATTTTTTCTCCTTTGTGTCTTGGTGCTTTAGTGGCCGGATTGTTATTATTTTTAGTTATCTGGTTTTTTTACTAAAAAATACATCTCTCCATCATGTTTAAGATTGCCTGCAGCTAATTCCGCATAAGGGTCACTACCCCAAAAAATGTCTGCTCGTCCCGTACCTTTTATAACCCCTCCAGTATCTTGGTTTAAAAGAAATCTTGAAAAAGGAACCCATCCAGTTATAGTTCCATCTTTCCCCATAATGGGTTTCTGACAGCGAATATACACCAGGGCCCCTTTTGGAAATAATCTGTCATCAACGGCTAAAGACCGTCCGGGTGTTAGAGGAACACCGATGTTGCCCAGAGGCCCACTATCAAGTAGTCGGAAAAAAACATACGATGGATTATAATTCAATATCTCATCTTTAATGTCAGGGTTTTGTTTTATAAAAGATCTGATAGTCTGAAGGGATAAATTATCAGCTGTAATATATCCCATATCTATCATATATCTGCCTATACTTTTATAGGGGTGCCCATTTGAGGCACTATAACCAACTCCGATTGTCTTTCCGTTTGGTAATCGTATCCTCCCTGAACCCTGAATTTGTAATATGGCTACGTCGAGAGTATCCTTGAGCCATGCAATTTCAAGATTTTGTCTTTCTAGAACCTTGTTTTCCATTATATCTTTTCTAGTGTAATAGGGGACAAGACTATTGCCTTTTATCCTGGCCGTAATGCGCTGTCCGGAAAATTTCGGTCGGAAAAGGCCCAAATTCATTGTCAATAGATTGTCTGGCCTTCTATATATTGGATATCTGTGTATAGAATCACGCTCAAGATTTCCGTCAAAGATTGGCTCAAAATATCCAGTAAAGAGCACCTTTTTGCTTCCCCAAAAACCAGCCGCCTTATATAAGAAAAATCTTTCCCTTAAATCTCTATTGAATTTTTTACTATCTGAACTTTGCTTGGAAATTGATAAAAAGGTTTTTAATGATTCCCTAACATGTTCAGCGGAAAATGTATCAGGACCATAGGTAAAAACTGTATCTTTCTTAAGCCGGTCTAAGTACTGCAGATCACTTTCAATAGCCAATGAAAGAGAATCTATATCCATGTCATCCTGAAATTTTGGCCAGAAATACTTTACCTTTTTAAGGGCTTTGGATGGTTCCTTAACCTCTTTTTTGACCAAAGGATAGCAACCACCTATAATAATGAAGATCAATATTGCTGAAAGATAGCGATGAATCATATTTTAAATATTAGATTCAAACCTTTCTCAAATACAAGAAAAAAAGTATTGACTTAAAAGTTTAATGCGCCTTAAAAACATTAATAAAGTGAACAGGCGTCTCTTTTTATTATGCCCTTCAGATCCTGTTAAGTGGGACCATGTTCTTAAAGAATCAGCACTTTTATAAATCTTCCTCCTGTTAAGTTTCTCAACATAGCAGTATATAACAGAGCACGCATTTGAGCAATCAATACGATTGTATAAATCAAACACAAAAACTGTGTTAAATTTAACACATTAACAAGATAAGGAAGTGGGTAGTAAACGTACTGCTCATTTAAATTATCACTATCAATTTCAATTAGTTAACCACATAGATTTTCCTTTTTAATCATTCTTTTAGCTGATGGCACATAATTTGCTGAAAGCTATTACGTATTCTAAGTAATATTTTTTCTCTAAATTTATTTACTATCAAAATAATTATTATGAATTTAAGACAACGGACAATTGCAGAGGAGATAAGTTGTACAGGAATAGGTCTTCACTCTGGAAAAAAAGTAAATCTTACTATAAAACCTGCACCACCAAATAGTGGAATAGCCTTTGAACGTATTGATATATCACCTGGCTGCAGAGTTGGGGCCACTTTTGATAATGTAGTTGATACGAATATGGCTACCACTATCGGTTTTAATGGATATAGTGTTTCCACAGTGGAGCATATTATGGCTGCCTTTTTTGGCATGGGAATAGATAATGTTACAGTACAAATTGATGGTGGAGAAATCCCTATTATGGATGGAAGTTCAGCCCCTTTTGTATTTCTTCTTAAAAATGCCGGTGTTACCATACAGAATAGTCACAAAAAATTTCTTCTTGTAAAAAAGTCAGTTAGAGTTAAGGATGGTAACCGATCTGTTAAGCTGAGTCCCTCAAATGAATTGAAAATAACGTATAAAATTGACTTTGATCACCCCTTAATAAAAAATCAATCCTATGAGATGTCCTTTTCCCAATCTAGTTTCGTTAATGAAATTAGTAGGGCACGAACATTTGGTTTTTTGAAGGATGTTCAAACATTAAGGAATAATGGGCTGGCAAAAGGTGGATCGCTGGATAACGCTATTGTTGTGGATGAATTCAGGGTTCTAAATGAGGATGGCCTAAGGTATAAAACTGAGTTTGTAAGGCATAAACTCCTGGATTTCATAGGTGATTTAGCTATTCTTGGTTGTGTGCCAATTGGAAATTTTGAGGTTGAAAGATCAGGGCATTCTTTAAACCAAGAATTGCTTCGGAAGTTTATAACACAAGAAAAGTGCTGGGAGGTAGTACGATTTAAAAATAAAGAAGAGTGTGGGAGGAAAAGTATCAAGATACCATCTTTTGCTTCCCTTGACTTCGCTCCTGCCTAAAATAGTGAACAGTGAACAACTGCTACAGCAGGCAAGAGAGAGATTTTTCTGTTTGATAATTACCCTATATTTCCCATTTCCTAAATCCTCGAATTCCTCATTAAAAATCAATCCATTTTATTAAATCTTGCAATAAATTCTCCTTTTTTCTATGATATCCGCAATATTAATATGAGATACAGTTCTATGTAATTGAGGAATTTAGGGATTGTGGACTGGGAACCAGTTACAGTCTACAGGTTGTATTCACTCTAAACTATTAGGTACCTTTAATGATAAACTCAGGAACGTTAGGTAACTTTAGGCATTTAAATTGTGCTTTAGTTTTGCTTCTGTTTTTCTTTATTTCTCCAGAAATTTCTTCGGCAAAAGAGGCTCGCTTATCAGATATAATTGTCACCAACACACGGGACCATCTACTTAGTTATTTTAATGTAAGAGATTGTTTTACCGAAGAAATGAACAGGGCCATTATGAATGGGATTTCAACCAAATTTACTTTTATCGTCAAGTTATATGAGATTAGAAGTGCATGGTTTGACCGCAAGATAGCAGATATTAAGCTAACTCATGCTATAGAATACAACACCCTGAAAAACGAATTTAGCCTTCTTTTACCAGAACAAAATAATAAAAAGGTAAAAACTAAGGACTTTGATAGAGCGAAAGAATTAATGGCGGATGTGGTTGCCTTAAAGGTGGTCAGACTCAATAGGCTTAAAAGAGGAGTTCTCTATCAATTGCGAATGAAGGCGGAGCTTGACAAGATTGAATTACCCTTTTACTTAAACTATGTGCTCTTCTTTTTATCCCTATGGGATTTTGAGACAGATTGGTATTCAGTTGTTTTCAAGTATTGATGAACTAGTAAAAAGTCAAAATTGGGACGGCAAAGTAAAAAGCTCCAAATGCAAGGCTTGCGAATCTTGAGGAATGAGGCGTACTTACCAGTACGCCGCAATGACGAAAGATGAAGCGTAACGCAGCAGTTGGACTTTTTACGAAGTCTTCAAGTATTAAATACAATGAAAAGACATGTAGATATTAAAAATGAAGATTTAAAGAGGCGTAAAAGAGAAATAATCATCATATGTATTATACTACCTATTATTGTCCTTCTTACCTATCTAGTGACCAAAGTCTTTGATCTTGGTGTTGAATTACCAATTGCCGGCAATATCCTTATCTTTGTTTTAATAAATATCAATGTAATTTTACTACTTCTTCTGCTCTACCTGACTATGAGAAATCTGGTCAAGCTGGTCTTTGAGAGAAAAAAGAGGATCATGGGCTCTGGCCTTAGAGCGAAACTCGTTTTTGCCTTTGTAATCCTTTCTCTTTTCCCAACTATAATCATCTTTTTTGTTTCAGTCCAATTTATCTCTCTCTCCATTGATTATTGGTTTAATCTTCAAATTGAACAGTCTCTTCAAAAATCCTTAGAGGTAGGCCAGGACTACTATAAAAGGATAGAAGATGAGGCATTGGCCTTTGGCAATAGCTTGAGTTCCTTAATTACCCATGAAGGGTATATCTTGCTATCAAGAGCAGATAAACTAGGGGCATTTATAGAGGAAAAAAGAAAGGAATATAATCTCGCCTCTATTCAAATCTTTTCATCAAAATTACTTCTAAGAGCAGGCTCTTATGACAGGAGTATTGATTTAAAACCCTTTAAAGATCTGAGCATTGATATATTGCGCAAAAGTTTCAAGGATTCAACTGATATTAAGGTTATTCAAACATCTCCGCACGGAGACTTAGTCAGGGGCATTGTGCCGATATTTTCACGAACTGAGACAAAGGCACAGGTAGGAGCGATTGTGGTTGCTAAATTTATCCCAGGAGTAGTTTTGAACAGACTGGCAACTATTACCAAAGGTTTGGAAGGGTATAAACAATTAAAGATGCTCAAGAGACCTATAAAGCTAACGCCTTTGATTTTTCTGTCTATTGTTACACTTTTAGTCATTTTTTCAGCCATTTGGTTTGGATTTTATCTTTCAAAGGGTATTACAGTTCCAATAGAGGAACTGGCTAAAGCTACTGATAGGATCGCATCTGGTGATTACGGCTTTCATATTGATCTGGAATCCAAAGACGAGATGGGCATTCTTGTAAATTCATTCAACAGGATGACAAAGGATCTCAAGGAAGGCAAAATCAAACTTGAGAATGTTTATAAAGATTTAATTACAAGCAGTACGGAATCAGAGCAGCGCAGGATCTATATGGAGACTATTTTAGAGAATGTGGCTGCTGGGGTTATATCTGCAGATTCTCGCGGAGCAATCTCAACAATAAATAAGTCGGCAGAGAAAATGCTTAATATTTCTGCTAAGGAAATAATAGGGCAGAATTACAAGTATATTCTTGGCCCAAAATATCGGTCAATTATTAGTGGATTTGTGGAAGGCGAAAATCGTAACAGAAAAGAATTTATACAAAGAGAGATAGGCATCTCAATAAAGGGGAATTACTTAAAATTGCTGGTTTCGTTGAATCTTTTGAGGGATGATCAAGATAATTATCTTGGACTGGTTGCAGTATTTGAGAATATGACTGAGTTAGAAAAGGCGCAAAGAATGGCTGCATGGAGAGAAGTAGCCAGACGTATAGCCCATGAGGTAAAAAATCCATTGACCCCGATTCAGCTTTCAGCGCAAAGGTTGAGAAGAAAGTATGGTGAACGTTTAGCAAAAGAAAATGGAACCGTTTTTGATGAATGTACGCGGTTGATAATAGACAACGTTGAAGAGTTGAGGGTGTTAGTGAATGAATTTTCAAGTTTTGCTCGAATGCCGGCTTCTAATCCTGTTTTAGATAATATAAAAAAGATAATTCAGGATGCAATTTTATTGTATAAAGATGTTCATAAAAATATTACATTCAACTTTATCGAAAATGATGATATTCCTAAATTAAAACTTGATAGAGAACAGATGAAAAGGGTTATGATTAATCTCTTAGATAATGCTGTGGCAGCTATACCTGATAAAGGAAAAGTTAAAATCAGGCTTTTCTATGACAAGGCATTGAGGATTGTCAGGGTTGAAGTTATTGATACCGGTAGCGGTATATCTAATAAGGATAAAGAGCGGCTCTTTGAACCGTATTTTTCTACAAAGAAATCTGGGACAGGACTGGGACTTGCAATCGTCAGCACAATAATCGCCGATCATAATGGTTTTATCAGGGTTGAAGATAATAAACCACATGGTACAAAGTTTATCATCGAGCTACCCGCGAGGGTTTAAACTTGTTTTTGGTTGCTGGTTTCTAGTTAACGAATAGCAAGTTAAGAGAGACGAGTAACGAGCAATGCTTATCCTCTACCACATTTTAGCTACCCTTATCTTTATCATTTTTTCCCCTGTTTTTTATCTTTTAAAAAATAGAGGTCGCTATAAAGAAAGGTTAGGCCTGAATCTTCCTGATCTTGACCAATCATCAGCTGGCAGGTTATGGATCCATGCCCTTTCAGTAGGTGAAGTCTTATCCGCAATCCCATTGCTTGAGGCATTAAAAAATAAACATCCAACAAAGGAGATTGTACTTTCTGTTAAAACAGCTACCGGTTTAGATGTAGCAAGAAAAAAGCTAAAAGATCCCGTTGACTGCTTATTGCCAATGCCTCTTGATTTCTGGTGGTCATTGAGGGGGATGATAAAAAAAATTAATCCAATCATTTTTATTCTAGTTGAGACAGACATCTGGCCAGGCTTAATCTCATTGTTAAAAAAGAGGGGGGTAAAAACTATCTTAGTGAATGGCAGACTTTCTCCACATACTGCAAAATCTTATAGGAGGTGGAGATTTTTAATAAAGAGAGTGCTGCAGATGTTTGAATTATTTCTGATGCAAACAGAACTCGATAAACGTCGAATTATTAAAGGAGGACTTTGTCCAGATAAGGTCAAGGTTACTGGAAACATTAAATTTGATAAGTCATGGAGCCCTCTTAACAATAAAGAACGAGACAGATGGCTTGACCTCCTAAACCTTAAAAACATGCTCATATGGGTGGCAGGGAGCACTCATCATCCCGAAGAGAAAATCATATTTAATGTATTTAGTCAACTTCGTAAATCCTTTCCTGACCTTTCCCTTATAATCGGTCCACGGGAGGCTCACAGGTTTGATGAGGTGTACAATCTTGCCAAAGATTGTGGATTAAAGGTAATAAGAAAAACGCAATTGCCTGTAGACTCGCCTGCCACTGCCTTGCACGCCTCTTCTCGCAGAGCGGGACGGGCAGGGAGGCACGAGCGGGAAGAAAAGCAGAAATACAATGTTTTCATTCTTAATACACTCGGCGAATTAGGCCAAGTTTATGGCTTGGCTGATATTGCCTTTGTAGGCGGAAGTCTTGCTCCTAAAGGTGGCCATAATCTTTTAGAACCAGCATTTTTTGGTATACCTGTCCTTTTTGGTCCTTACACATATAATTTTACCACTATGTCAGAATTAATGATTAAATACAGGGCTGGCAAAATGGTTGCTGATGAATCGGAATTGCTCAGTGTTATGGGAGAGTTATTAGCTCAAAAAAGCAAAAGAAATGAGATAGGTAGAAGGGCCAAGGAATTTGTGGAGCAAAATCAGGGGGCACTGGATAAGGTGATGGGAATCCTTGAACCTTATATTGAAATGTCTAAAGTGCCTAAAGTAAATAATACGACAAACCTAAAAAACACAACAAACCATAGAAGCCCAACAAACACAAGAAACACAAGAAACTATGAAAGAGGTTAATTGGTCAGCTCTCCATACAAAAAGGAAAAAAAACCTTTTTACATTTTTCCTGAGGATACTTTCTTTTTTGTATGGTCTTGCTATTCAACTTAGGCTTGTAGCTTATACAATAGGTTTCTTGAGGACTAACCGTCTTCCTGCTTATGTTATTAGCATTGGAAATATAACTACAGGTGGTACGGGAAAGACACCATTTGTTGCCATGCTCGCCAAGTGGGCAGAAACACATGGATTTAGAGTTGCTATCCTCTCGAGAGGTTATAAAGGGAAGAGAAGCAATGACTCACTTGTTGTATCTGATGGAAAAACGGTTTTGACATCTGTCAATGATGCAGGAGATGAGCCGGTTCTATTAGCTAAAAAATTATCTTCCGTGCCTGTATTAATATCAAAAAAAAAATATAAAATCGGATCTTTGGCCTTAAAACTTTTCCATTCGAGGGTATTGTTATTAGATGATGGATATCAGCACATATCATTGCATAGAGATGTGAATATTCTTCTCATAGATGCTAAAAGACGATTTGGAAACAGATCGCTACTACCCCTGGGCCCTTTGAGGGAGCCTATTGAGGAGATAAAAAGAGCGGATATTATTATTATCACCAAATGTACAGATACATATTCTGGAGATGACCTTGTCAATTACTTTCAAAAAAATTTCCCAGTAAAATCTATTTTTCGATCTGGGCATTTTCCTGATCAAGTCATATTTCCCCTTGCTGGTAAGACCTATCCGCCAGGTATTTTGACCGGAAAAAATGTGGTAGCATTTGCAGGGATAGCTAATCCAGATGATTTTTTAGAAATGGTAAAAAGTTGTGGGGCCTCTGTTATTCACTTCAAAGCTTTTTCTGACCACCATTATTTTAGCAATGATGAGATTGAAGAGCTTGTATCTTGGAAAAAACAATCAAATGTAGACTTTTTATTGACCACGGAGAAAGACTGGATCAGGATTGACGGAAAAATTGATGCTGATTTGGACATTGCTATATTAACTATAAAGATTGGGCTGATTTCAGGTGCAGATACCTTTTTTAATAGCATCAAGCAGGGGATTATTAGATCAGATGTGAAAAAAAAATGAGGGTAAGATCCAGGCATAACATTTCAACTCAGGAGATTAGAAAGATACTGATTAGATCCGCTAATTGGGTAGGGGACACGGCAATGATGATCCCATCCCTCGTGGCACTAAAAAAAACTTTTCCTTCTGCTGAGATAACGGTATTAGCTAAGCCTTGGGTTATTCCACTCTTAGAGAATCATCCTTCAGTTGACAGAACAATGATTTTCGCCAAAGGTAGCGGTTTCTTTAACTCATTGAAAGAATTAGCAAGGATTATATCGTGGCTGAGGGCTGAGAGATTCGATCTGGCTGTTCTCTTTCAAAATGCCTTTGAGGCTGCATTTCTTGCCTATATAGGAAAGGTTAGATATAGGATTGGTTACAATACAGATGGGAGAGGATTTTTATTAACCCATAAGGTTATAAGGGATCAACGCATTCTCTTAGTTCATCAAGTTGAATATTTTCTCGGTCTTATAGAGGCCATGAATTGGCACGTTAAAGAAAGAGAGCCAATTTTATATGTTAATGACGAGGATAGCAGGTCAGGCTCTTTAATGTTATCTTCTATGGGTATAGAAGATACTTATTTTATTTTTGGAATTCACCCAGGTGCTGAATATGGGTCGGCCAAGAGATGGCCAGAAGAGAGATTTGCTGTTATTGGTGATTGGGCTGCTAATAGATGGAATGCCAAGGTAGTAATATTCGGCTCTTTTTCCGAGACAGAAATAGCTGCTAAGATATCAGATTTAATGCATGCCAATCCTGTCAATCTCTGTGGAAAAACGACATTAGGTCAAGCTATGGCATTAATCAAGAGATGTAACTTTTTTTTAACAAATGATTCCGGGCTCATGCATATTGCTGCTGCCTTTAATATCCCTTTGGTGGCTGTTTTTGGCCCTACTGATCATATTGTAACCAGTCCGGTTAGTAAAAATGCAAGAATTGTAAGGCATAATGTAGATTGCAGCCCCTGTTTAAAAGAGGTGTGTCCTTCGGATCATAGTTGTATGTTATCAATTGAGCCAGAAGAGGTTTGGAGGCAAATGGAAGCCCTGAAAAGAGAATTGAAAATTTAGCTATTCGGCCACAGATTCACACAGATGAACACAGATAGGTTTAAATGCAAAGAAATCACAGATATTATTCCTATCATCAATTACCTGGCGGTGACAAATATTGAAGTTGGCTTATTATTGAACTTTGGCAGAAAACCAAAATTCAAAAGATTTGTATATATGGTAACAAAATAAAAAATATCAGTGGTAATCAGCGTAAATCTGTGGCTGAGCAGGTAATGAAAATTTAAAATTGAAAAAATAAAGAATGAGACCGGCGATATTTATAGATAGAGATGGAACTATTAACGAGCAACGCGGTTATATAAATCATATAAGCCAATTTGTACTTTTACCTGGTGTGGGGAAGGCTATATCCCTTTTAAATAAAAATAACCACATTGTGGCGGTAACTTCTAATCAATCAGGCGTAGCGAGAGGTTACTTCCCCATAAAGTTGGTAAAAGAGATCCACGAGTTAATGGAGCAGAAGTTGGCAAAAGATAATGCTTATGTGGATGGAATTTACTTCTGCCCGCACCACCCCGAGGGAGAGGTCTTGGAGTACAGAAGGGCATGCAGGTGTAGAAAACCCGATACCGGCTTCATAGAGATGGCAAGGACTGAATTCGATATCGATATGGGAAGATCATATGTGATCGGTGACCGCTGGCTCGATATCGACTTTGCCCATAACGCACACCTCCCGGGGATCTTGGTGCTGACGGGGTATGGAATAGGCGAGAGGGAGTATATAGTGCCTCGAAGAGAGGTAAAACCAGCCTACGTGGCCAAAGATCTACAAGAGGCTGTACGCTGGATTTTAAAAGAAGAGTGATCAATCGGCATTGGTGGATGGGATTGGGTCAACTTTGACTAGAGAAGAGTACTCTGAGCATTTTTGAGAAATGTAAAAAGTCTCAAAGGTCTTTGAATAAGAAGAAAACATTATTCTTGATTGAACAGAGAGATAAAGAC
>DAOVDY010000250.1 GCA_030669265.1 Desulfobacteraceae bacterium
CTCTATGATCTTTTTTATTATGTCATCCATGGCCACTCAACTGGCTTATTACATTAATAGAGAACTAAAAATATCAAATCTTATAAAGGCACGTTTTACTTAAAAAGGATTTATCAAAAAGTATTTCCTTAGTGTCAGAATCTGTAGGATTCCAGAGATCTCTCATTTTTTTAAAGCATCCGTTATAATTTCCAGTTGGAGTTTGAAGTATGTATCAAGGCTAAGACGCTTCTTGAAATGCCATCTCTTTAAAACCCACATGTGAGCCAGCATCATGATATTAAAGGCCATTAAGTCCACATCAACCTTTTTAAATACACCCTGCTCAATCCCTTCACTGATGATTTTTGCGAAAATATTGCTCACATCCACCTCCAGCTGCATCACCCGCGTCTTGGAAGCCCTGTCAAGAGAACTGGATTTCTGATAGATCAAAAGCGCCTTCTCTCTTTGCTGATCTACGACTTTTAAATAAATGTAGAGCGCAGCGGTTAACTTCTCCTTAGGATCATCAATGTCTTTAATTGTCTTGATGAGGTTTTCCTGAAAGGAGGTAAGGATATCTTCCATAATCATTCTCATGATTTCTGACTTTGTCTTCACATGGTAGCGCGTGACCGTCCTGTTCACACCTGCCTTTTCGGAAACCTCTTGAAGGGAAGTGTCTGCAAAGCCTTTTCTGGCATAGAGGACACTGGCCGCATCTATGATTTTCTTTCTCACCTTATCTGGATTGGTGACCCAATCAAGCCCATCGAGTTTGCCTGTTAAATTATCCATGTCTGCTCTCCTCTAAAAGATTCAATTTCTTGTTAAGCTTATTTCTCATACTTAAAGGAAACATTTACCCTTACCGATAAGAGATTCACCTTGACATCTTACATGTTAAATTCAATGTTAGGGTTTCATTAGAGTGTATAAGCATATGAACACATGGGACCGAAAGTACCAGTAGTAACCACATCTACCTCTATAGCCGCCCTTTTAATACCCTTCTGTTTAACAACATCTATTGTCTCTTTGGCAGTAACTACTATTGTGTCATTTTTCATCTTTTCTTATTTCCTAAATTGCTTTTGGCGTATCTTTTCCCTTTTACGCTCGACTAGATCCTCAAAGGTTGTAGATTCCAAAACTCCGTCCATTGCCTTTTTTACCTCAGCCCAGATATCATGAGTGACGCAAGTGTCTGAAAGGGGATACAATTCAGGATTATCCACACAGGCGACTGGAGTAATCGAGCCCTCAAGGATCTGGATTACCTCGCTGAGTCTAACCTCCTTTGGAAGCTTAAGGAGCGATATCCCACCCCGAGCTCCCCTTGTGGTTTTTATTATTCCTTCTTTTACGAGAGGTCCGATTAGCTGCTGCAGATAGGGCAGGGGAATTTGTTGTCTTTGGGCAATGTCTTTCAGAAGCACCGGGCCCTTACCCCAGTGAAGGGATAGCTCTAAAAGTGCCTTTGTTCCATATCGTGCCCTTGTAGAAAGCTTCATAAATATCAACCCTTTTTGTTGACTAAAAAGGTCAACAATTATAAAATATAAAAATCCAGTATAGGTGTCAAGAAAAATAAAAAGGTCTTTGGTGACTTGTTCTGTCTAAAATCTTACCTTACGGGCACTGTTGTAATATATGTTGTTTTGTATTGAGCTTGCACAAAGGCAAATGTGAAGAGGGATAGTATTTAAAATAAGATGTCTGGACATATTCAAAGAATCTTTCAGTTTATATATCTACGAGGCCTCGTATTTTGCCTGGCTGGTCTCATTTCAGGAGTGGGGTGTTCCAAGGGTTTCTTGGAAAGAAGACCTGCCCTTGAGAAACGATGGACGTGTGACAAAGCGGCCGATGAGCCCATGAAGCAGCATGATTATGAGGCTGCTATTCTTCTTCATCAACGGCTTCTGGAGAAGGAACCCACGAATGGGCTTGCTTTATACCACCTTGGATATGCCTACGGACAAACAGGAGATCATCCGAAAGAGGCATTGTATTACGAGCAAGCAATTGACCTCGGATTTAAGGAAGACAGTATCTTCTTTAACTTAGGGATGGCATACGGAGAGTTGAATCAGATAGAAAACTCTATTTATGCCTTTAACGAGGCCTTGAATATCAATCCAAACAGTGCTGATAACCACTTTGGACTGGCCCTTGCCTATCAAAGAAGTGTTGCTGACACACTGGCAGAAAAGGAATTCTTGAAGGCAATCAAGATCGATCCAGAGCACGTGGATGCCCGCTTATACCTGAGTATGCTCTATGCGGATATGGGAGAACTCAAAAAGGCCGGTGAGCAGCTTAGAGGTATCCTGGAAATTGACCCAACCCATAGAGGGGCACACGAATTCCTAAAAAGAATTGAGAAGGAATAGGGGGAACTCAAGAGCTATCATTATTAGAAAACGTCAACCCTTGCGCAGATAATGAATGATTTCGGATACGTTTACAAGAAAGAGGCTTTTTGTCATTTTAGCCCATTCCCATTCTTTGAATAAAACATGAATGAGCAAGACCTTTGACACATTTTTTTACCTTACAAAGGCATGTTATAAATTTTACGTAATAAAAACTTATGATTGAAAAAGGAGAGTCCCATGAAATACAGAAATGTTGTTTTATTTTTTATAATCGCAAGCCTTTTTCTACTGTTTGCATCCCTCCAGGCTGTGGAAGGGGCAGCTGTAACGACAGTCAAATTAACTGTCCCTAATCTTCCTCGTGGTAACTGATGTGAACCACAAGAT
>DAOVDY010000119.1 GCA_030669265.1 Desulfobacteraceae bacterium
TATAATGAAATTTCCAAAGCCAATGTTAAGCAAAGTTGGATCCATAAGCTTTATCTCCCAATATTTAATAAATTGAACTTAAGGGCTTCACCCCAATTGGAGTATTGGAGTGCTGGAGTGATGGATGAACTTGTCCTCCTTCACTTTGTTCAGGACAAGTTCTCACAGTGAATGAGAGGAAGAAAAATAATTAATATGATTTTTTTTACGTTTTTACTACCCATTACTCCATTACTCCAACACTCCTTGGCCCAGACCTGGCATGCAATAACTGAAGTATATAGATTATACTCTCGAAGTATTACAGCGGCATCATAATCCTCCAGAAAAGTCGCGCCAGGGCAGGCCATCATTCCATGTGACTGGCATAAGTCGATTGCTAAAAAAATCTATAATTTCGTTGTTTTATGAAAATTCCAGTATTTTAACCTATTCCACATTTTGAATCTGCTCCCTCAATTTTTCTAATTCAGCCTTAATTTCTACTGCGAGTTGGGAGACCAAGGAATCCGCAGCCTTCGATCCCATTGTATTAACCTCTCTATTTATCTCCTGCAATAAAAAATCCAGTCTTCTTCCAATCACATCATCCTGATCCATGAAATTTCTAAACTGTTCTAAGTGGCTTTCTACCCTAATAAGCTCTTCTGTAATATCAGATCTATCTGCGATTAAAGCTACTTCCTGCATCAATCGATCTTCATTTATTTCAATGGGTTTTATCAATTTATTAATCTTTTGTCTTAATTTATCTCTGTAGCTTTCAATTATTACTTTAGTCCTACTTCTTATCTCATCAATATATCCCTTGATCCTATCTAATCGTTTTAAGAAATCTTTTTCCAAAGCCCTGCCTTCATTTATTCTCATAGATTCCATTGAGAGCAAGGCTTTGTTAATAACAGCCTCTAAATTAGGCCACACAGTTTCTAAATCAATACTGTCCTGTTTGGTGATAATAACATCCTTCAACTGAGATAAAAAGGATAGATCGATAGATTGCTTGCATCCAAGTTCCTCATTCAGCTCATTGAAAACATTAATATACGCCTTTACCAATGGCCTGTTTAGTTCCAGCTTTAAATCTTTATCGCCATTATCTTTAATCTGGATGGAAATTTCAATCCTACCTCTCTTAACAGTAGAAGACACTACAGACCTAACCTTTTCCTCAAACGGTTGTAAACTCTGGGGAAGCCTGAGAACAATTTCTCTATATCGATAATTTCCCGACCGTATTTCTACAATAAATTCCAGATTATCTTTTAAGGACTCAGCACTGCCATATGCCGTCATACTTTTAAGCATGATTATCTCTCTATTGCTCCTCTTCTCTTAAGTGTTGAAAGTAATTATTCCTCACCATATTAAAACAACTAATGACCTCTTCATCTGCATAATCAGGATATGTCCATACCAGAGGGTTAAAGGTACCAGCATGAAAGACAAGTGTGAGGTCTGCATATATTCCCCTTGTTAAATAAATTCTGTGGATATAATTTTTACCGGTAGCAAGAACCAGCCTTTCTAACGATATGTAGCCTGGATCAATATTAATCCGTCTTTTCATATCAAAAAGATGCTCATTTTCAATTTTATTGGTCATCAACTTTATCTCTACAATAGAATCTGGGCTGATAACCTTGGAAAAAGATATAAATCGTCTATAAAGGGGCCATCCCATCTCTTTTGCATAATATCGTGTTCTGTTAAAAACAAATTTTTTACTTATCCAGTCAGTTGGACCAAAACATGTTTCCATCTGTTTGATGACATTGCCTATCAATTCCTCTTCTCGAGAAAAGAGGCTACTTATCATTTTTACCTTTTTTTCTTCCTGAGGAGTGCTCATTGGTAATGTCAGCAGTTAGTTGACAGCAGTGAATAGCCGATTAAAAAGACAACAAATAACAGTCAACGAATGTTAAAGATGGGAGTCAATCAACTCTTTCAGGTTATCGATCTTTACCGTTGACGTTCCTATCTCCCCAACCACTATACCTGCTGCAAGATTAGATAGATAGGCCGCAGATTTTATATCAAGCCCTCCAGTTATACCAAGCGTAAGCGTAGCAATAACTGTGTCTCCGGCACCAGTCACGTCATATACCTTTCTTGCTATTGACTGTATATGTGCCACCCTACCCTCTTCTTCAAAAAGGGTCATACCATCCTTACCTCTGGTTATCAACAGGGCTTTACATTTTTTATTATTCAACAATTTTTTTCCAACCTTCTTTAGATCTTCTTCGTTAACAATTTCCAGGCCCGCTATTTCTCCTGCCTGAGTATGATTAGGTGTGATTACAGTTACATTTTTGTAGAGCGGAAAATTCTTAACGTTTGGATCGACTGTCACCGGAACATTATAATCTGAGGCCATGTTTTTTAGCCCATCCATAAGCTGACGGGATATGACCCCCTTACCATAATCAGAGACAATAAGCGCCGAGAGATCTCCCTTTTTTTCATGAATAAAATCTAGAATACCTTTGGTGGTTTTAGGTTTTAAAGGAATTTTTTTTTCACGATCGTACCTTACAACCTGTTGAGCGTGGGCTATAATTCTTGTTTTAACGCTTGTGGGCCTATCTTGTTCTATAGCAATACCAGTAGTATCAACATGTAATTCTTTTAACCTTGAAATTATCTCCTTTCCTGTAGGGTCATCTCCCACAACTCCGCACATCATCACATTGCTCCCTAGCGAGACGAGATTATTAATGACATTGGTAGCACCACCTAACATGTTCGTTTCATGCTCAACCTCAACAACAGGTACAGGCGCCTCCGGGGAAATTCTTGAAACATTTCCCCATATAAATCTATCTAACATAATATCGCCGATAACGAGGATCATTGATTTTCCGAAATTATCGATTCCCTTATTTAAATACTTCTTATCAATATTTTTCATATCAGCTTTCCATTATTCTTTAATCATAACAAATTGTTAAATTCTACTAACATGAGTTTATTTTAAATTCATTCTCCTAAAATAAATTATCGATATGAACAATCCTTAAAAGGTGTAAATATATAGCATATTCTCGTTTTGGGATAAAGTGAAAAGGATGTTAAGAAGTGATACTTATAAAGTGTGAGAAGATAATCTCCAATTTTAATTGACTGCCTATTAACTCTTAAATATACTCAACTACAATTCAGCAATATACTATACTACCTTGTGCTGGGAAATTCCAATGACAATATCGATCTGTATTATCTGCTTTAATGAAGAAAAAAATATCAGAAGATGCCTTGAGAGCGCAACATGGGCAAACGAGATAATAGTTGTTGACTCAATGAGCCAGGATAAAACAGTTGAAATTGCTAGAGAATATACAGATAAGGTGTATCAGAAAGCATGGCCTGGATACGTAGATCAAAAAAACTTTGCTATTTCAAAGGCCAATGGAAACTGGATATTGAGTGTGGATGCTGATGAAGAGATCACAGCAGCCCTGCGCGATGAGATTTTGGCCGAAACTGGTAAAGCTGGTGCCAAAGATGGGTACCGAATACCTCGTCGTTCTTTTTATCAGGGGAGATGGATAAATCACAGTGGCTACTATCCTGACAGGCAACTTCGCCTTTTCAGGCGTGAGCAAGGCCACTGGACAGGAGGACGAGTGCATGAAAGAGTTGATGTACAGGGAAGCACTGGAGATCTGAAAAAAGATCTTTTACACTATCCTTATAAGGGTGTTATCTGTGGACAACTTCAAACAGTGAACAGTTTTTCCAGCCTAATGGCAGAAGACATGTATGAGAGAGGAAAACATTACCATATCTCGTTACTTTTCCTTCGGCCGACCTTTAAGTTTTTTGAAGTATATTTACTTAAACTCGGCTTTTTAGATGGTCTAGCTGGATTTATCATCGCCGTTACATCTGCCTATGCCATGTTTGTCAGATATGTTAAGCTTCGGGAACTTTGGAATCGTCTTGGAAACCAAACCACTTTGTGACCTTTCAATCATTATTGTTAACTACAACACTGCTGACATGCTTGTCAGATGTCTGCATTCGATCCGCTCGCAGTCTTTCAACAATCCTGAGGTAATTGTAGTTGATAATGCATCGCAAGATAACAGTCTGGAGGTGATAAAGGGCATCTTGCCATGGGTAAAAGTAATAGCCAACAAACGGAATCTTGGATTTGCCAAAGCAAATAACCAGGCCCTGAAGATTTCAAATGGTAAATATATATATTTTCTCAATCCAGACACCGAACTTAAAGAAGGGGCTTTTAATGCAATTATAGAGTTCATGAAATCCAACCCTGAAGTAGGGCTTGCAGGAACGCGAATCGTAAATCCTGATGGCTCGCCGCAATCTTCGATTGAAAGGCACTATCCTGGTGAGAGACATTCTAAAGGAGAACTATCCGGATTAAAAGGAGATATTGCCTGGGTTTTA
>DAOVDY010000269.1 GCA_030669265.1 Desulfobacteraceae bacterium
GTTACATCTAAGTTACCTAAAGTTAACACAACAGACACGATAAACCCAATGAACACAAAAAACCCAATACTGTTTGTAGCTGATGCAATGCTTGGCAAATTAGCCAGATACTTACGGATTATGGGATACGATACCTTTTACCAGACGAGCTATCTAGATCAGAGATTATCCGAGTTGGTTAAGGAGGGAAGAATTCTCCTGACAAGAAATCATATAACTGCCAGGCAATATTCAAACTCTATCTTTGTTGACTGCGATCTGGTGGAAGATCAATTAAAGGCAGTTGACAAATCACTAAAGCTTACACGGGATCGGAGAGACTGGTTCAGCAGATGTATTGTCTGTAATTCACCTCTATCCAAGGCTGAATTAGAAGTAGCGCGGCAAAATGTCCCTGATTTTGTTTTTTTTAAGTATCATGAAAGGATTGTTTTTTGCTCCACGTGCAGACGATTTTACTGGCCAGGTACTCATAGAGAACGGATGTTAGAAAGATTGAAAGATTGGGGATTTTGAATCAATGTTCAGTAACATCATTTATATTATCATTGTACTGGTATTATTTCAGTTTAATTATCCTGTTGAAGGTCTATTCAGATCACCTGTAATCTCTGTTTTTATTATCTTTTTACTCTGGCTCAATTTTGCAATCTACGGTAGATATCATTTTTTAAGGCTTTTAGCTTTTTATAGAGGTAATTCCAGCACTTTTGCTCAAAGCAAGGTAAGTTCTGCCTATCACTCGGCAGTCACGAAACTCTCCATTTTATCTATCGTGATATTCGCCTTATGTGTTTACCTTCTCAATCTAAAATACTGGCTTCTTAAAATCCCTGGCTTCACCACTTTTTCAATTCTGCCGAGCGCTGTGGCCATCCTTATCTTTTTTTGCTTTCTTGCCACCATCTGGTATTATGGGTACCCTGCCTATTGTGCCATCTTTACATGTTCGGTAACAAGGTGGGTCTATGTAGTATCAAATATAAAGCTTAATTTTCCTATTATTTTTCCTTGGGCAATCCTTACTGTTTGCTATGATTTAATTGGCTTACTTGCATGGCCCTCTTTAAAGAAGATCTTTGAAAATGAGATCGGGCAATTTATATTTTTTACTGTATTTCTGATTCTCCTTGTAATATTTCTCCCTCCCTTTATCAAATATTGGTGGGGCTGTAGCAGCCTTCCCCAGACAGAAAAGAAAGAGAGTATGCTTAATTTTCTGCGTAAGTCCGGCTTTAAATATAAAGACATATTACGGTGGCCGCTATTAGAGGGGCGGATGATGACCGCTGGTGTTATGGGTCTACTACCAAAGTTTCGGTATATCCTTGTAACGGATTCTTTATTAGACGTCCTTTCAGAGGAAGAACTCAATGCTGTGATGGCCCATGAAATAGGCCATATAAAATATAAACACATTCTTTTCTACGTCTTTTTTCTCTTAGGCTATATGGCTCTCTCCATTGGCCTTTTTGATATCTTCTTCTATGTAATGGCCGCTCATCCTTGGTTATTTGACTTATTACGTAGCCAAAAAGAGGTCCAGACAGGTATATTTTATTCACTCTTCTCTGTGCCTGTCATATTGAGTGTCATCCTTTACTTTCGATATATCATGGGTTTTTTTATGAGGAACTTTGAGCGTCAGGCAGATCTCTATTCAGCTAAACTCATGGGTAAACCTGAACCCACTATCATGTCGCTTGAAAAGATTGCACATGTGAGCGGTCAAAGTCGAAATCATCCATCCTGGCATCATTTTAGCATTGCAGAAAGAGTTGAGTGTTTGTGGAGATCCTTGCAGGATCCTCAATTAATAAAGCGCCATTCAAGACGTTTAGCACTCTTTTTGATTGTCTTTTTCCTCCTTATTGCCTCTCTGGGATACACACTAAATTTTAGTCCCCTAAAGAG
The DNA here is from genome assembly GCA_030669265.1 of Desulfobacteraceae bacterium. Classification (GTDB taxonomy): domain Bacteria; phylum Desulfobacterota; class DSM-4660; order Desulfatiglandales; family B25-G16; genus B33-G16. The sequence continues at coordinate 1,915 of DAOVDY010000269.1, forward strand.
AAATATCGAACATATAGGCCTTACACATATTCTGAATCAGCAGCTCATTGACTCTCCAGAAAACATCGAGACCTACAAAAATCTTGCATATATCTATCAAAAAAGAGAGAATCTTTCCAAGGCCAAATGGGCATATGAAAATATCCTCAGGCTCAATCCTGATGATGGAATGGCACTTAATAACCTTGCATGGATTTTAGCTACTGCTCAGGATACAACACTTCTTGATTACTCAAAGGCACTTTTATTAGCTAAGCGGGCTGTTGGGATAGAAAGCTCGCCAACCTTTTTGGATACCTTAGCTGAGGCTTACTATGTAAACGGATTACAGGATAAGGCAATACACACTATAAAGGAGGCATTAGAAAAGGCATCTGATAATAGGAAATATCTTATTAGTCAATTGGAGAAATTTAAGAAAGGGTCAAAAGGGGATCCTGGAAGCTGAACAAAGAAGGATTCTAAGGAAACGGGTGAGAGCAATCATCAGAAACAGGTCTTGGATTAGGTATAGTGAAGGAGGGGATTATTCCGCTAAGGCTGTAAAAAATCTTTCTAATGTTGACAACACAAATAATTGTATGATAATATAATTTTTGATTGATGATTTCTATTA
>DAOVDY010000104.1 GCA_030669265.1 Desulfobacteraceae bacterium
CTACTGGTTTAATCTGATCAAATTTAGAGATTATCACTTCATCCAGGGTAACATCGAGAATGACGTCTCTGAGACCGGCATCAATAGAAATATCGCAACCCTTGTGGATGAAATAACAACTGACGAGATTAAAGGTATCTGGCCTGAAATTATGGGGTATCCGATTGACGAATCAGAAGAAGGGTTTTTAGTAACATATCTCTCTGCTCAGAGCGAAAGGGAGGTGGAACTCATTATCCCTGAAAGAAACCTTGCCAGATCAGTAGAATGGGGCAGATTTGATTCAACTATAGAATTTAGCAAATATGAAATCTTCATTTATCCAGCGATTGTAGAGGTGCTCGAAGGCATTGAATTCCATAGGTTTCTCGATGCGGGATGTGGTTCCGGAAATCTTATTGAAGTAATCACCGATAGTTTTCCCAATGTGAATTACTGCGGGATTGATAATAATAGTAAAAACATCGAGGCCGCCAGGGAAAAGAAGTTATCAAATATCTTTCTTGGAGATTGTGAGTGGATAGATGACATTCTGCCTGATACTCTTTTTTTTGACATGATACTATTTTGTGGCTTACTAAACGTACAGATTACTAATAAAGAGAAGGCAGACAAAATATTGAATAAGACGATACAAAGACTCAAAAGTGGGGGGCATATCATTATTGCTGGTTATAGCCCGTGCCACTTTACCGCAGAAGATCTTGCCGGAAAAGGAATTCAGGTTCTTCGTAAAAGTATCCCCAAGAACATCTTTAAAGATTATATGGGCTATTACATACGTCAGCTTTACCTTGGAAGAAAACAATGATTCACAATTTCTCACAAATCACCATGAACTGCATGGTATCAGAAAAGATATGTTATCACGAGAGTCTATTTTCCGTTGAGTAGAAAGGAATCCTTATTAATGCTCTATAGCCCATCATTTATCACCATGGCCTTTTCTAACCTGTTTACTGTATCAAGTTTTGGTACATTCTTTCTGTTCCCCCTTTTTATTGCAAGCAATGGAGGCTCTAAATCAGACATAGGGATTATCATGGGTGTCTTCGCCCTCTCCTCTGTCCTCTGTCGTCCCTGGATCTCGGATATGGTCGATCGGATCGGGCGGAAGAAAAGCTACACTATTGGATGCACTATCATGAGCATCCTTCCCCTTATCTACCTCCTATTTCGAGGGAACCTTTCTCATTTCTACCTTTTCCTCATTCTTGTACGGATTGTACACGGCGTAGGGCTGGCCATATGTTTTACGGCTACATTCACATACATTGCCGATATTGTTCCTGAGGAGCGCTTAAATGAGGGGATCGGCATGTTTGGGGTCACCGGCCTCACAGGCCTTGCTATTGGACCTGTCATTGGTGAGATAATAATCACTGAATTTGGCTTTTCCGTCTTCTTTCTTACTGCTACAGGAATGGCGACCCTTGGCCTGATGATTCATCTTCCCCTTTCAGAATCTTTTGTGAATGATTCTCAAAAATCTTCCCAGTCCTTCTTCACGGTTCTCGCAAAGAGAAAAATTTTATTCGTGGCCTTGCTTGCCTTTCTGTTTGGGTTTGGTTTGGCGGCCACCGGTAGCTTTGTCTCTCCTTTTGCTAAAGAACAGGGAATTGCGTTCATCTCCCTTTACTACATATCCTATTCTTCAGCAGCAGTTCTCACAAGGCTTCTTGGAGGAAGGCTTGCAGACAGGGTCGGGGAAGACCGGATCATACCATATGCTCTGACATTGACCGGGGGAGGCCTTTTGATTTTAATGCTCCTGGGAGGAAATTCCATCCTGGCCCTTTCGGGTTTGATGTCGGGCTGTGGACACGGATTTCTCTTTCCATGCCTAAACTCTGTAGCAATACGCAACGAGCCTATTGATATCCGGGGAAAGATTATTGGTGTCTTCACAGGGGGAATTGATGCCGGGGCCTTTGTCGGGTCAATCATTTTGGGCTACATCGGACAATGGGCTGGCTTTCAGGCACTCTTTTTTGCAGCAGGCCTTACACTCTTCATAGGGTTTGGAGTTCAGCGGTTTCAAGTAAGGAACAATAGGTAAGCGACTACTAGATACCTTCATAAGGCAACTTCTTAACAAATGTGTCAAGTTTTAAAGACGCTCAATGCAAAATGATGAGTAGGTTACGTAAAACGGTTATCGGCCCGCCCTGGAGCGACTTGGTAGAAAAAGTCTGTTGTTGCTGTAATGCTACATAGGCGAAAGCTGGAAAAATCAGTCTCTCTTAGTCAGGTCTGGGCCAGGGTTGCGCAACTCGAATCGGTTAACGGTTAACGTCATACGAAACCAGCAGCGCAACCGTAGAACGTTAAACGAAACCGTAATAGCTTCACTTCAAGAAATGGATTATTATTTTCCCCAACTAGTCGGTTTGAGGCGGAGCTTTGCTATAAAAGGAGAGGTGTGAATTAAAGAGGGCTGAAAGGTTTTTTAATCAAGGTAGCAAACTCTTTGAGATTCTTTACTGTAAAACTATCTTTTGGCTTTGTTCCGTCTCTATCGAGATAATATGCCTTTATTCCTACGCTTTTTGGGACTAAATAGTCGAATTCATAGTGGTCTCCTGTATGGATAGTATCGGATGGTTCTGTTTTCATGATTTCGCAGATTTGCTTATAAAATTGAGGGGTCTTTTTCACTTGCTGAAAATCAGATGTAGCTGAAAAGATTCTGGTAAAGGAGTTTTCAATTCCCACATCCTTTATCTCAACTTCAACAAATTCTCGGGCTGCATTTGATATAACAATGAGGTTATAGTATTGTACCAGATTCTCTATCACCTCTTTAACTTCTGGAAATGGCCGGATTTTATCCCTGTGTTCCTCTAACAGGTTTTCCCACCTTCCCGGGAGCTCAAAGTATTTAAACCAGTATGTAATATCATACCATTCTAAGCTTAGGTCACCGATCCTTTTATATTCACCAATCACTATGCGCGTAGCCTTAGAAATGCTAATATTATACTTTTTTGCATAAAGCTGAGGGATGCCAATTTCCCATACAAAGGTTGTATAGGTGGGATCAATAAGGGTGTTATCTAAATCAAAAGAGATAAGTTTTTTCTTTGTCATTTTTTACCTGATTATGGCAGGCTGCTTTTAAGAAAACGGAAAGTCAATTACAACATCAATTCCCCGTGTACGTTATTGTTTTATTCTCCTGGCAATTTCTTTTCCTGCTATTATTCCACTGACCGAGGCCTGGATGAGACCCCTAGTGATGCCAGCACCATCTCCTGCTATAAAGAGATTCCTTACCTCAGATTCAAGATGACTCGTTAATTTTATCCGGTGAGAATAAAATTTCACCTCAACACCATAGAGGAGTGTATGCCTGGAGAAGATACCTGGTGCCAGACTATCCAATTTCTCAAGCATCTCGATGATATCTTTTAGATATCGATAAGGAAGAACAAAGCTAAGATCGCCTGGAGTTGCTTGGTTAAGGGTAGGTTTTGTAATGCATTTTGAAATCCTCTTTTCTGTTGATCTCCGGCCTGCAAGGAGATCGCCAAGCCTCTGGATTATGGCCCCTTTTCCGAGCATATTGGCAAGAGAGGCGATATACTTGCCGTATTTAATTGGATTATGGAAGGGATCTGTGAATGTGCTACTTACGAGGACAGCAAAGTTGGTGTTATCTGATTTCTTTTGGGTGTAACTATGGCCATTTACTGTAATGATGTCATCAGATTGTTCAAGGACGACTTCACCATATGGATTCATACAGAATGTCCTAACCTTGTCATCAAATGTCTTTGAATAGTAGATCAGCTTGGCTTCATATGCCTCTTTTGTGAGAGGTTCCATTATAGGTGCAGGTGCCTCTATCCGTAATCCGATGTCTACTGGGCTATGAAGAGAGGATAAATTCAATAAATCAGTCTGGGATTTCATCCATTCTGCCCCTATTCTGCCAGGTGCAGCCACTACAAAACGGCTATTTATTGCCTGGCCATCTGTTAACCTGACACCGGTTACCTTATTTTTATCAGTCAAGATATCTTCCACCCTACATTCAGTTTTTATGGATATTTTATCAGTAAGGTCTCGGCGCATCTTTTTCAAAACAGAGGCACAGTTCTCTGTCCCCATGTGCCTTATAATTGTGGGCACAAAGGTTAAACCTACCTTTCGAGCATTAGCAGAGAGAGACTCTATTTCAGGAAAATTAGCACCAAAAATCTTTTCAGGTGCCCCATACCTTAGATAGATTTTGTCTGCTTCTTGTAAAAGTGTTTCCAATTTTTCGGTGGACATAAGTTCATTTAGAAATCCACCAACCTCTGTTGACAGGTTTAATTTTCCATCACTGTAGGCACCTGCCCCGCCCCATCCGCAAAGGAGATCGCGGCCTGATCGCCTATCTCTCTTAGCAATGTCTTTTCCCTGTTCTATAAGCAGGACTCTGTCGATACCCATTTTAGTGAGTGTTAGGGAAACAAAGATGCCGGCTGGCCCCGCCCCAATAATAATAACATCATAATCAGCCTTCATTGCTGCTATCCTTTTAAAAAAAAATAATATCTTATTAAATACCTGTAGATAGTTTAATTGTAAAGGATATCTATAGCTAAATAGTAATTGCTAAAAATCCTGTGGATTTTAACCAGCCTTAGGCGGGTAAATTTCCTTAAATTATTGAGCAGATACGCTAAATAGAATTGTTACTTTGGATAAAATGTATTATTATGATCTTTAGAGAAATGAAAAAAG
>DAOVDY010000198.1 GCA_030669265.1 Desulfobacteraceae bacterium
GATTGGCTTTTTTATCCTGCAAAGAGGGGGGATGAGTTGTTTGAGATGTGGGTAAAGATACCCATTCGGTTTACACTCAATTAGATTCAAGGTTCAAACAAGAATCAGCTATACAATCCATATACTTTTTAGCCGAGCTTGGATTTGGATAAGACCGCCTTCAAGATCTATCTTATCACTCTGGTTTTAAGCCCTCTCCTTTTTGGGGCTGTCCATACCTATGCCTACACAAGCATGTCTCTGGGGGTGTTGGTTGGTAGCCTTGTATTGGTGATAAAGAATATAAGAAAAGACCCTAAGACCAAGGGGTACAAGGTTCAATTCCCAAACACTAGCCTTAATTTTGCCTTTTTAATTCTTTTAATCTTCCTTGTCTTTCAGGTCATTCCATTGCCTGATTTTCTTTTAGAGTTTTTATCGCCTGAGGCGATGGTTGTTGCGTGGAAATCGTTACCTGCCTCAACCACCCTCATTTCAGAAAGCCCTGCCAGAGACTGGTTTTCTCTCTCACCATATTATTACCCTGTCCGCATGTCCATAATCCGATGGACTGTTTATGTGCTCTTTTTTCTTGGCTTAACCCAGGTGCTCAATTCCCAAAGGAGAATTGAGCTCACAATCTTTTTGATATTAATAACAGCTTGTTTTGAGGTCCTCTACGGCCTGGCAGAGGCCTATTCAGGGTCTGGGCATATCTGGTGGTTCAAAAAAATGCCGCATTGTTTAGATGTAACCGGGACCTATATTAACCGAAATCACCTCGCAGGATTGATGGAGATGTGCGTGCTTTTGGCCGCTGCCTATGCAGGTGCATTCTCGGCTAGAAAGAAAAAGCGACAGATTATTTCAGACCATAAGGCCAGCCTAAGGGGCAGGCTTTCACAATTCCTATCTGGGGAACAACGATTCAATAAAAGAACTTTAATCCTCTTTGCCGGTGCAGTGATAGGTATCGGAATTGTTTTCTCTGCCTCTCGGGGCGGCATGATCTCGGCAGCAGGGGCCATGTTGTGCATGAGTTTGTTTTTCATTTGTAGGAAAAATCATCGCAGAAAGGGATTTATCATACTTTTTCTGTTTTTCATTACATCAGTCTATGCTCTTCATATCGGCGCTGAGTATCCGATAGGGCGGTTTAAATACTTTGATGTAGATTTTAAGGATAGGGTCAGGTTAGCTCAAAAAACAATGGATATGTTTGATGATTACAAAGTAACAGGTATAGGGGTTGGTAATTTTCAGTACGCCTATCCCAAATATCAGGCCTCTGAAGATAAAAACGTCTTTATACGACATGCACACAATGACTGGGCCCAATTTTTGGCTGAAGCAGGAGTCATAGGTTTATGCCTGTTTCTTGCCGGAATATTTTATTATGTTTATCAGACACTAAGGTTGTGGAGAAAAAGGACTGATCCCTTTGCAATCTGCCTCGGGGTTGCCCCTTTAGCTGTTATGACTGCCATGGCGATTCACTCCTATTCTGATTTCAATCTTCATATTCCTGCCAACTGTCTGATGCTTATAGCCATCATGGCCATTGGATATAGTGCTCTTCATCTTGAGAGGCATCATGGACGAGATAAAACCCTGTACCGTTACCATACCATACATTTAAAATATAAAGGGATTTTGGCCTTGCTTTTGGTTCTGGGGCTTATTATCTGGAATGGTATCTGGACTATCAGACATTTTATGGCCGAGGCCTACTGTAATACTGTCACCAACTCAACTCTGAATAGAGATCAACACCCACCCTTGGAAGAAATCAAGGAGGCCATTAGAAAGGACAGATGGAATGCGGAGTATTGGTATAAACTAGCGAGGAAATTAAGGAAAAACCGAGACAGTAAGAGGGGAAATCTTGAAGTTGATGATGAAGAGCGCCACAGATATCAGATGGAAATCATCGGGGCCATGGAGGAGGCTGTGCGGTTGAATCCTTTTAACACAGGATATCATATACGGCTGGGATGGGAATATGCCTACCTTTGGAAAGATCCAGATTACCGTCACAGATGGCTGCCAGCAGCAGATGTATCTATGGAAAGGGCGGCCTATTTTGTAGGCGAGAAAAACCCCTCTCTTCATGTGCATTTGGGGAATTATTGGGCGTTTCGATCAAAGACAATTAACCCTGCTAAACCTGAATGGGAGACCGCCTGGAGCAAGGCCTGTTGGTATTATAAGAAGGCCCAGAGCCTGGAAGGGGAAAAACAATTGGTAGATAAGATAGTTAGATATGTATGGAGACACTATCCTGATAAGGAGTTTGTCCGCGAGGTCTTACTTGTTGACAACCAGAGTTTTTTGGAGGATATGAAATGAAAGATCGCTCGATTGATGGCTCAAAAAGCATGGCCTATAATCACTTTTAATGATGTTATTTTATTTTTTCATTATTAGACCAATGCTGGGATCTATCTATATTGTTTAACTGCGTAAGCGCATGTAGGGCAGACTCTTGCAAGATAATGAGCAAAAATTCTAAAAAAAATCAGATAAATACCAATTCCATTTTTCCCTATGTTATAGTATTAAGAAAGAAGTGTAATTTATTAGGAGGTGTTTGCCATGAAAAAGTTTCTAAAGGGTAAAAGATGTTTGGTATTTGTAGGCACTTTTTTGGCGATTACTTTTTTTGGTATCCAGGCTATGGCTGCGAAAATAACTCCAGAAGAGAAGCTTCGAAAGGCTGAAGAGTTATCAATCAAGGCCTCTGAAATGGCAACTAAAGCCAAGGAGTCTTATAGTGTAGGGCTTGCCAAAAAGGCTCTGGGACTGGCTAATCAGGCCACATACCTTGTCTTGGAGGCAATCACTGAGGCACAAAAAAAAGCTGACCCTGCTCTAGCACAGACGGCCATAAATACAGCCAATAGTGTTATGAAAGCAATTACTCAAATTATAGCTGCAGCCACATTTATTTCCCAGATAAGTGCAGACCCAGAAACCATTGCTGGCACCAAAGAGATTTTGGAAAAGGCCAACAAGGCCAAAGAACTGAATAATAAGGCCATCCAGATAGTCCGCACATCCGTGGTTGAACCTGATGAAAAGATAGCACTTGAAAAGGGAGCACCTAAAGCAGAACCACCAGATACAGAAACAACTGAGATTGAGGTGTACCAGCAAGAGATTAGCCCTTCTCAATGATTGATATGATAACCTAAAAAGGCCTGCTTACTTAAAGGAGTTGATCTATGAAAAGAGGAATTTTCATTGTCGGTTTTGTGGTGAGCATTTTGATGCTTCTATTTTCACAGGTAATGGCT
>DAOVDY010000116.1 GCA_030669265.1 Desulfobacteraceae bacterium
GCTATTTTGGATAATCTGGTTAATGAAAAGATAACAGAACAACAAATAATTAAATTGGGAATAAAAGTAACAGCAAAGAATGTAGATAAAGCAATTGAGAAGGTAAAAAGAGAAAATAATTTTACACAGGAGGAGTTAATCTATAGTCTAAAGTTGGATGGGGTAACTCTAGAGGAATATAAAGATAAGATAGAAAAGCAGATTGAGCGCTTTCGGTTAGTAAATTATGAGGTGAAATCAAAGATAGTTATTACTGAAGAAGATATAAAAAAATATTACCAAACACATTCTAAAGAATATACTGAGGTCTCTAAAGTGAGGCTGGTGAGGATTTTCTTAAGGGTTAGAAATCCAAATGATAAGGAAGAGATTGCTCGCGTAAAGTCCTTAGGAGTAGAGATATTGCAGAAGATTAAACAAGGCCACGATTTTTCCGAGATGGCAAAGACATATTCTCAGGGCCCAGCGGGTCCAGAGGGAGGTAATCTGGGTTGGATAAAAGCGAGCCAGCTTGAACCCACATTAAGAAAAAAAATAGATAAACTTTCAGTTGGAGAACACACTGATTTAGACCTTGCTCCATCTGGATTTCAGATAATCAGGTTAGCAGAAGAGAAAAAAGGTGGACTCAAACCTTTTGAAGAGATCCGGGATGCAATCTATTCCAAATTATTTAAGGAAAAAGTAGAAAAAAGATATGCTACATGGTTAAATAAGCTTAGAAAGGGATCCTTTATAAAGATCACATTTTGATATGGAAAAACCTTCTCTTAAAAAAAAGGAAAAGGAAATACCAGAAGATATTAGCCTGGGTATTTTTTTAAAAAAATCCAGAGAAGAGCGCCATATTGAATTAGATGAAGTAGTTGAGGCTACAAGGATACGAAGGCATAATCTTGAAGCAATAGAAAATGAGGAATGGAGTAAACTGCCTTCACAGGTTTTTATTAAAGGCTTTCTAAAATCCTATGCTGCATTTTTGGGACTGGACAAAGAAACAGTCATACATCATTACCTGAGGACCTCATCTTTTGAAAAAACTACACCAGAAGCGCTAAAGAAAATAAGACCACAATTAATCAGACCCTATCTTATCATCATTATTCCTGTTTTGGTTCTTGCCCTTATTGTTGCTCTTATTTATCTAAATAAACGCAATATTTCAGTTACTGACAAAGCATTTCAGTATCTTGGGACACAGAGCCCTGGAGAAAAAATGGAGGGTATAGCAGAAAAAGAGGATAATAAAGAACAAGACGAGAGAGAAAAGGAAACGCTTCTATTAGAGGATAAAATAGTGGTAGATGAGGTTACGAAAACCACTTTAAAATCTAAACCTGTTGATGATACCATAGTTCTTGAGGAACCAACTATTCCAATGAAGAGAGAAGAGGAAAAATCTCTATTGCCGCTGTTTATCCTTACTGCCAATGTTAAAAGCCGGACATGGATTGCTATATGCATTGATGATACGTCGGTTAAGGAGTACCTTTTTCAGCCAGGGCAAACTCCTCGATGGACGGCAGAGAAGGGCTTTAACATTTTGGTAGGTAATGCAGGTGGAATTGAGTTTTCCCTTAATGGAAAGGAGGTTGGTAATCTCGGTGCGAAAGGACAGGTAGTAAGGATAACACTTCCAGAAGGATAGAAGAGGTGTATTTTAAAATTAAGCTGATAATTATACTGGGGAATTAATTGAGAAATATATATGATATTTTTAAGGAAAGAGGTTTTATTGAACAGGTAACTGATGAAAATATGCTCAGGGAGCTTTTTGAAAAACCAATTACCTGTTATATCGGTTTTGACCCAACTGCAAAAAGCCTACATGTTGGTAGCTTGCTTCCTATTATGTCCCTTGCCCACATGCAGAGAGAAGGCCATAGGCCAATAGCTTTGGTCGGGGGTGGAACATCACTTGTGGGCGATCCCAGTGGAAAGGATGAAATTAGAGTTGTCATGACAAGGGAGGAGATTGATATCAATGCTGAGGGCATTAAGAGACAACTATCCCACTTTATTGATTTTAATAACGGCAAAGCCCTTATGCTCAACAATGCTGACTGGCTTGCCCCTTTAAATTACATAGATTTTTTAAGGGATATAGGTAGACATTTCAGTGTAAACAGGATGTTGGCAGCAGAAAGCTACCGCCAGAGGATGGAGACGGGGCTCAGCTTTTTAGAATTTAACTACATGCTCCTTCAGGCTTATGACTTCTGGTATCTTTTTAAAAACCATAACTGTCTCCTGCAGATGGGGGGGACCGATCAGTGGGGGAATATTTTAGCCGGTGCTGACTTGACGAGAAGAATTGAAGGCAAAAATATCCATGGAATTACCTTTCCCTTGATTACTACTGCAGATGGTTATAAAATGGGGAAAACCCAGAAAGGTGCCGTATGGCTTGATCCTGAATTGACATCCCCCTATGAATATTACCAATACTGGGTAAATATAGATGATAGGGACGTAAAAAGATTTCTTTCTTATTTTACTTTCCTTCCTATGGATGAGATTGAAAATCTGTCCCGTCTAAAAGATGAGAAATTACGAGAGGCAAAGGATATTTTAGCATATGAGGCCACGAAAATATGTCACGGCGAAGAGGTAGCGGATAATGCTCAAAGCTCTGCTAGACAGCTTTTCAGTAAAGGCCTTATTAAGGATATCGGGGCAATTCCCACATACTCTTTGAAAAGAAAGGATTTAGGTGAAGGAATTGAGGCCTATATTCTTTTTCAAAAAACTGGTCTATGTAAAACGAGAGGTGAGGCAAGGAGGTTAATATCCCAGAAGGGTGCATATATAAATGGGCAAACGGTCCCATCCTTTGGAACAATAGTTGGGCCGGATGATATCCGGAGTAATATTATTTTGTTAAGAGCAGGGAAAAAGAAATACCTCAGAGTTCAAATTCAAGACTCATAATTTGATTAATTCATCTCCAGCCGCTATAGCTCACGTTCGTCCTCAACATTTCCATCAAGGAATTTGCCTAATAAGTAGAAAAAAGTGAAAAAGAAAAAAAATAAAAATGCTCAAAAAGAAATAGATGATCTATCTATTGATTCCCAGCATGATCTCACGCCTGTTCCGAAAGAGCAGGAAGGCTCCTTAGTCGCCTATGATCCTTTGCAAATGTATTTATGGGAAATTCGGAGGTATACGCTTCTTACCAAAGCTGAAGAGATAGAGCTTGCTATTAGATATAGGCAAAAAAATGATCGGGAGGCTGCCCATAAGCTTATTCTATCCAATTTAAGATTAGTGGTAAAGATAGCAATGGATTTTCATAGGTATTGGATGAAAAACCTTATGGATCTAATCCAGGAAGGAAATGTTGGGTTAATGCAAGCAGTCAGGAAATTTGATCCATACAAAGGCATTAAATTTTCCTATTATGCCTCATTTTGGATAAAGGCCTACATCCTTAAGTTTATCATGGAGAATTGGAAATTAGTCAAGATCGGGACTACTCAGTCTCAAAGAAAGCTTTTCTTCAATCTTGCAAAGGAGAAAGAGAGGTTACTATCTTTAGGTTATGACCCTGAACCCAAACTCCTTGCAGAGCGATTAGATGTAAAAAAAGATGAAATAGTAGAAATGGCGCAACGACTAGGTGGGTGGGAGGTTTCTCTTGATGCACCGGTTAAAGAAGGTGCTAAGCAAGATTATGGATCTTTTCTGCCCTCTCCAGAAATAGATATAGATCAACAGATATCTGTAAAGGAAAGAAGACAGTTACTCCAGGAAAAATTAGGGGAATATAGGAAAACTCTTTTAGGGAAACACAGGGATATATTTGATAAAAGAATATTGGCCGAAGAGCCCTTAACCCTTCAGGAGCTTGGAGATAAACATAACATTTCCAGGGAAAGAGTTCGGCAGATTCAGGACAAGATTCTTAAAAATGCCAAGAAATGGTTGGTTGCAAATATACCCAATTTTGAAGAAGATTTCTCTGACCTTTTAAATGAATAAGGCAATTAAAAAAACATCTATCTTATCTCTGTGTGTTTCAATGGCGCTTGCCCTGTCGTGTGTGGGGGTAGAAGAAAAGCTTCCCTCAAAGCAAGACGCTATTCTATCAGGAGAAATTAGCGATAAAAAAGATTTTTCCCACTATGCCTATCAAAATTATGCCCTCGCCTGTATAGCGATAACAAATGGCAATTATAATGATGCGGAAATCTATCTAAAAGAGGCCTTGAAACATGACAAAGACTCCCCATATTTACTCATGAAATTGTCTGAAGTATTGGTTGAAAACGGTAAGACGGAGGATGCATTACATTTTGCCAAAAAGACAGTTGACCTAACACCTGATGATAGTAAGGCACGGGAATTTCTGGCAGAAATTTACTCTCAGCTAAAGAAATTTGACCTGGCTATTTTCCAGTATTTGGAAATCCTGAAAAAGGACCCAAATAACAGGGAAGCAAGACTTTATCTATCGACACTC
>DAOVDY010000237.1 GCA_030669265.1 Desulfobacteraceae bacterium
AAGGGCTGTTTGCTGAACGCTGATCGCTTACGATATTCTAAGGTAAAGGAAAAATGAGAAAAGGCTCGACATTAATTATTAAACAAGCCAGAGAAGTGTTACAGATTGAGGCCCAAGGGGTCCTTGATTTAATTGAGAGGATAGGGCCGGAGTTTGAACAAGCTGTAGAGATGATTCTAAATAGCAAAGGAAGGGTAATTTTTACAGGCATTGGTAAATCAGGTTTAGTTGGCAGAAAGATCATGGCAACCCTTAACAGCACTGGCACTCCTTCACTCTTCTTACACCTAGTGGAGGCAGTTCATGGTGATCTGGGTGTGGTTACGGCTAATGATATTGTTATAGCTATTTCAAACAGTGGCTATACAAATGAGTTAGTAAATATTTTACCAATCCTGAAAAATCTTGGCGCAAAACTTATTGCCTTTTGTGGAGATCCGGAATCACCTTTAGCAAAACAAAGTCATCTATTTATAAATGTAGGTGTAGAAAGAGAGGCATGTCCTTTGGGTCTTGCACCTACAACCAGCACAACTGCTGCTCTGGCAATGGGTGATGCTTTAGCTGTTGTTCTTATAAACCGAAAGCAGTTCAACATAAAGGACTTTAAAAGGTTTCACCCAGGTGGTAGCCTGGGGGACAGGTTTTCAATTAATATCAAAGAGGTTATGTTAAAAGGAGACCAGGTACCTTTAGTTACTATAGATCAAACAGTCAGGGAGACCATTTTTGAGGTCAACAAGAAAAAATTAGGTGCATCTCTTGTTGTAGATAATAGCCTTATTCTACTTGGTATTGTCACAGATGGTGATATCAGGCTATCCCTTTTAAAATGGAAAGACTTCATGGGATTAAAGGTGGATAAAATAATGTCAACATCTCCAAAGATGATTCAGGAAGGGAAAAAGGTATCCGAAGCAGTAACCTTAATGGAATACAATGCTATTACTGTGTTACCCGTTGTGGATAAGGCAAAAAGGGTTAAAGGTATTGTCCATTTACATGGGCTCTTAGGTGGAAAGGAATTCAGATTAAATGGAAGTCAATAAAGCACCTAAAGGATTGATAGTTGATCTCATTACCCCCCTTAATGATAAGGGAGATATTGACAATGACGGTCTGGGTTCTCTTTTAAAAAAGGTTCTACCTTATGCCGATGCAGTACTCCTTGCCAGTCCCCAGATGGGTGAGGGCAGTGGTCTTAGCCTAAAATTGAAAACTGACTTACTTAAAAAGGCTGCTGCCTTTATTCAGGGAAAAATTCCGATCTTTCTTTGGATTAGTGAAGATTCAGTAGAAGGTACCAAAAAGACCCTGGCTCTCCTTGAAAATTTCCTGGAATCATATAGTTATCAAGGGAAAGTTTTTTGGCTTGACTCACCTCTTTTTTATCATAGCAACAGGGGCCTATATGACCATTATCAGGGCCTTACCTTGAATGCAAGGTATCCTTTTGTGCTTTATAACGATCCAGGACTGATTAACCTATTAGAAAGGCCTTTAAAGAGGTGTAATATCCGGACAAGTATCCTTAAGAATTTAAGCGAAATAGGCAAAATTAAGGCATTAATCTTTTGTGGCTCACTTACCAGGGTTAATAATTACCAGAAAGCCCTTAACCGAAGGCCAGATTTTAGGGTCTATGATGGAGATGAGGATAGGTTTTTAGAGTACCCAAGCATGAGTGGGGTACTTTCAATAGGTGCAAATATAGCACCAAGGATCTGGAATAATGTAACCAGGGCTTCGCTGGGGCTGTTAGAGGAAGACAGGGAAAAAAGAGATTATCTAAATCAAATCTGGGAAATGGGGAAATTGCTCAAAGATCTCAGGCAAATTTACAACCCAAATCCTGTATGGATAATTAAAAGATCTCTGGTGGATTTAAACATTATAGGCTTTCATGCCTGCACATCTGTAACCCAGCCTTTTCATGAAAAAGACAACCTTCTTGCCGAATTTATCTCAAAACATAATATAGATTAATAACCCATAATCCATCTCATTCCACGCCTATGAGATTGCTCCCTGACTCACAGTTGGGATAGAATGAAATCCTTATTGCATATCTTTTCATTCTATGTCTTTTATTAAACAATGGTGTTTTGAAAATCTCTATTGACATGGCATATAATGATAGGCCACAATACTATGGGATTAGGATTTTGCCTCTCTTAATAGAGAAGCTCGGGTTTCAGGCATGGAGGTAGCATATCATTTAAACGAAGGATCCTATGGAAAGGAGGTGATGCTGGCATAAGCAGTGCATTTTATTTATGATTGTTCGGGATTTCATTTTGAAATCAACAAAAATTATTAAAGGAGGTTAAAATGAGAAAGTATTTATCATTTTGTTTAGCTTTGGTGATGGTTTTCGGATTATGTGGAATGGTCCAAGCCAAAACTTTGAAACTGGCCCTGGATGCAGGCCCAGTATCACAGGATCCACAGGTGCAGTTGTCCGGTGGAATGCTCCAGTTTTCACACTGGGCCTTTGATCCCCTCGTACGTTATGCCCAGGATATGACATTCGAACCCCGCCTGGCAGTAAAGTGGGAACGCTTAGATCCCCTGACCATGCGCTTCCATCTGCGAAAGGGTGTCAAATTCCATAGTGGCAACCCATTCACTGCAAAAGATGTGAAATTCACCTTTGATCGCTTTTATAAGAGCCCGGATTTTAAAGGACTTTTCGAACCATTTGAAGGGTGCTTCATCGTCGATGATCATACAGTCGATATTAAGACCAAGAAACCTTACGCCCTGCTTATTAACATGGCGACCTATATCTTTCCCCTGGACAGCAAGTTTTATACCGGTAC
>DAOVDY010000255.1 GCA_030669265.1 Desulfobacteraceae bacterium
GAGACATTGAATAAGATACGAGATACCGTTAAACAAGGAAGAAGGCCTGGTCATTTCTTTGCGGCCGGATGTCCTGATAATATCGATTACCTTTTACAGGTGCCTGTGTTTTTTGAGGATGGAACATACGATATAATGAAACCGATGAATATTAAAAAAGCTTCAGGATCCGCCGAAGGTTGGACTGAAGGCGATCTTAAGGAAAAAAAGTCGAAACTGGAAGAAATGTTACAAAATATTTAATATAAAGGAAAAGGGTCATGCCCACAACTATCTTACCTCTTCCCACTGCCGCCATATATTATTTCTTTCCCGGTATAACCATGTCTTTTAAAAATTTTCTCTTGCAATATACAAATAAAAGATGTACACAATAAAGTACATCTGTAAAAAATAGCATTTTACAACGTGAGGTAAATACAATGCAGGAAACTACTATTGCTAACCTGAGGAAAAAAACAAAACTCTATTTTGATTCGGTAGAGCAGGGAGATGTGATTCGCGTGTATCGTAAGGGCCGTCCCATTGCAGAGATCGTCCCTATATCAGGCACGGAACCCTCATGGAAAAACAATATACGCCGCCTTACTATTCCCGGCGTATCACTCAGCCGGGAAATTGTAAAAGACCGAGCGGAATCTGATTCATGAATGTTTTTTTCGACACATCCGCCTTTGTCAAACGCTATGTGGACGAACCAAACAGTAATAGGGTTATCGAGATCTGCCAGCAGGCAGACCGCCTGATACTGAGCATTATTTGCCTTCCTGAAATGATCTCAACCCTGAACCGCCTGCTCAGGGAAAATACAATCTCAGCAGACAATTACCGGAGGACAAAGGACCTGATACTATCCGATTTGAATGATTCGGATGTGTGCATCCTGTCACCGGAGGTTATCAGGCGGACACTCATCTGTCTCGAAAACAATGCGATAGGTGCTATGGATGCCCTCCATATTGGTTGCGCTCTTACCGTTAATCCCGATCTTTTTGTATCATCGGATAGGAGGCAAATTACCGCGGCACAACAGGAAGGTTTAAAAGTTATGGAGGTGTAAACATACGAACTTGTCACAGTTTGTGATTTGCTGAGAATAAAAAAAGGGCATGGTCAAAGAAGAGAGTCAAAAGCCGGAGATGGATGAAAAAGCGAGCATAATTTCTGCTATTCCAATCTTTAAAGGATTACAGGAAGGCCAGTTAAGTGACCTGGCTGGTATAGCTGTTGAAAAACATTTCGGCAAAGGTCAAATCATCTTTTTAGAAGGCGATAAGGGCAAGGGTTTTTTTGTGGTATGCTTAGGTCTTGTAAAGATCTACAAGATTTCGCCTGAAGGTAAAGAAAAGATATTAAGACTCGTTAAACCCCACGACATCTTTGGCCCTGTTCCGGTATTTTCCGGCGAAACCTATCCAGCAAATGCTGATGCCATGAAGCCTACAATAGTCCTCTTTTTCCCACATGATGGATTTATACAGGTGATAAGGAGCAGTCCAGATATTGCTATTAATATGCTTTCTATTCTTTCGGAACGTCTCCGTCAGTTTACAATTCAGGTAGAAGATCTTTCTCTAAAAGAGATCCCAAGCCGACTTGCTGCATATTTCCTTCATGTTTCAAAAGAAGAGAGTAGAAATGACGCATTTACTCTGGAAATCCCAAAGGGCCAGCTTGCCAATCTCCTTGGAACCATACCTGAGACACTTTCCAGAATCTTTTCAAAAATGCGGGAAGCGGGAATAATAGAGAGTGAGGGAAATAAGATCAAGATTCTTGACATGGAGTCATTAAAAAACCTTGCAGAAGGCACAAAATTGTTTTAATCGCAACTTCCCTTCTCTGCTCATTTCCTAAAGATTTCAACCAAACCATAACCTTTCCTCGTATAAGTAAGTTTATTTTTCCCATTATTTGTAACTATTCAGCCACAAAGACCCAAAGACCTGCCCGACGGACGGCAGGTGGGGAAGATGAATATAAATTGAATACCAGAGTTTTCTCATTAATAAGCCTTAGGCTTATTAATTTCAATGTGCCACGCATTAATGCGCCTGAGGCGCATTAAAAAGCCTGTAACCGTTCACGGGCTCAGAGGTTCAGGGTTTAATAAAAATCTGAAAAGTCCTACGAACAAGGTTAACGAAAGAAATGTAACCCTGAATCCCGATTTCATCGGGAAACCCTGAACCTATGAACACCTACGAATAATTCTATAATCTTGGTGTCTTGGTGCCTTTGTGGCAAGATACTTGAGTAATTACGAAATATCTATTAAAGAACTCTGAAAGCCTTTGATCGTAACCAAAAGGAGGATGTGGCATGAGTAAGGTATCAACAGCGCTGATCAGTGTGACCGATAAAAGCGGTATTGTTGAGTTTGCACGATCTCTAGAGAAACTGGGAGTTGAAATTCTGTCAACGGGGGGTACAGCACGAACACTGAGGGATGGAGGAATAAAGGTTCTGGATATATCTGAGTATACCGGCTTTCCTGAAATGATGGATGGCCGAGTTAAAACGCTTCACCCCAAGGTACATGGGGGACTGTTGGGAAGGAGAGATAACCAGGAAGACATTCAGATGATGGAAAAACACGGCATAAGGAGCATAGACCTGGTCGTTGTTAATCTATATCAATTTGAACTCACGGTTGCAAAGGAGGGATGCACCCTTGAAGAGG
>DAOVDY010000028.1 GCA_030669265.1 Desulfobacteraceae bacterium
AAGAGGAAAAAAAAGCAGAAGACCTCAAAGAACAGGATAAGAAGTCCCGCGAGAAGGGCAGAGAAAAGAAGGTGAAGAGCTTAGAGGAGATGACAAAACGGGAACTCTTGGAAAAAGTAAAAGAAACTGAGGTAAAGGCCCAAGAAAATTATGATCTCTATATGCGAACCTATGCTGAAATGGAGAATATTAAAAAGAGAGGGAAAAAAGAAAGAGAGGAATTGGCAAAATTTGCAAATGAGTCTCTGATCCGGGAGATTCTACCAGCTATTGATAATCTCGAAAAGGCGATATCTCACGCGAACAATGATACTAACCCATCAGGGTTGGTTAAGGGCCTTGAAATGACATTGGGTGGTCTCATGAAAACGTTAGAAAAATCGGGTCTTAAAGAGGTTGAGGCAGTAGGAAAACCATTTGACCCCAATTTTCATGAGGCAATTTCACAACAGATAGATGATAAAGTTGCACCAGGACATATCATAATGGAGTTGCAAAAGGGCTACCTGCTTAATGAGCGTTTGATTAGGCCATCAATGGTTGTGATCTCGCAAGGAAATAGTAAAAATGAAGCTAAAGGTACTTAAAATTAGGGAAATAAATTATGTTAACTTTCGCTCATTTATGAACCTAGCTCCACTGCGCTACGCAATTGGAATAATGGAATTATGGAATGATGGGTATTAAGGACTTATTGACAATTATTTTTTCCGCTTTTAACCCAATATTCCATTATTCCAACTGGGTGACAATAATCAGTTGCCATTAAAAAGCTTATGATATCAATCGGTTGTAGAATTTCTGAGACGTTAGATACTTTAGGCACTTTTTCTAGATAATAGATATATTTTAAGGAGGAAATAATGAGTAAAATAATCGGAATCGATTTAGGAACTACAAATTCCTGTGTGGCTCTTATGGAGGGAGGTGAGCCAAAGGTAATTCCCAATGTAGAAGGGAATCGGACCACGCCTTCTGTTGTGGCATTTACTGATAGTGGAGAACGGCTTACAGGGCAGACTGCAAAAAGGCAGGCAATTACCAATCCGGAAAACACTGTCTATGCGGTTAAAAGACTAATTGGGAGAAAGTTTGATTCATCTGAGATTCAAAGAGATGTTAAGATATGTCCTTACAAGATTACTAAGGCAAAAAATGCCGATGCTCAGATTACCGTCAGAGGCAAGGATCATACCGCAGCCGAGATTTCTTCAATGGTATTACAGAAAATGAAGCAAACCGCTGAAGAATATCTTGGCGAAAAGGTGACTGATGCTGTGATTACCGTTCCAGCCTATTTTAATGACAGCCAGAGACAGGCAACAAAGGATGCAGGAAAGATAGCGGGATTGAATGTTCAAAGGATCATTAATGAGCCTACGGCTGCCTCACTTGCATATGGTCTGGATAAAAAGAAGGAAGAAAAGATTGCTGTGTTTGATCTTGGGGGCGGGACCTTTGATATTTCTATCCTGGAGATAGGTGAAGGAGTATTTGAGGTTAAATCTACAAACGGAGATACCCATTTAGGTGGTGAGGATTTTGATCAAAGAGTTATGGATTATCTTGCTGATGAATTCAAA
The DNA here is from genome assembly GCA_030669265.1 of Desulfobacteraceae bacterium. Taxonomy (GTDB): domain Bacteria; phylum Desulfobacterota; class DSM-4660; order Desulfatiglandales; family B25-G16; genus B33-G16. The sequence continues at coordinate 1,584 of DAOVDY010000028.1, forward strand.
AAGGATCAGGGTATTGATCTAAGGAATGATAAAATGGCATTACAACGTCTGAAAGAGGCGGCTGAGAAGGCAAAGATGGAACTTTCCACCTCAATGGAGACAGATGTTAATCTCCCCTTTATTACTGCTGATGCAAGCGGGCCGAAACATTTGAATATTAAACTAACCAGGGCAAAACTCGAGTCTCTTGTAGAGGATTTGGTTGATAAAACAGTCGAGCCCTGCAAGATTGCCTTAAGGGATTCTGGTTTGAAGGTCAATGAAATAAATGAGGTCATTCTGGTTGGTGGAATGACCAGGATGCCCATGGTTCAGGAAAAGGTAAAGCAAATCTTTAGTAAAGAGCCGCACAAGGGTGTTAACCCTGATGAGGTTGTTGCAATCGGTGCAGCTATACAAGGAGGTGTATTAAAGGGTGATGTAAAAGATGTTCTCTTGCTTGATGTGACTCCTCTTTCACTGGGAATTGAGACCCTTGGTGGTGTTTTCACCAAGCTCATTGAGAAAAATACTACAATACCTACTAAAAAGAGCCAGGTATTCTCAACTGCGGCTGATAACCAGCCTGCAGTTTCCATCCACGTTCTTCAGGGTGAGAGGGAAATGGCTGCCTACAATAAAACCCTTGGTCGCTTTGAACTGGTTGGGATTCCACTAGCGCCAAGAGGCATGCCTCAGATAGATGTAACCTTTGATATTGATGCAAATGGTATTGTTAATGTATCTGCCAAAGATATGGGAACTGGAAAGGAACAATCTATTAAGATAACCGCCTCAAGCGGCCTTAGTGAGGAGGAAATTGAAAGGTTAGTCAAGGATGCTGAGCTTCACAGTGAAGAAGATAAAAAGAAGAGAGATCTTGTTGATGCTCGAAATGCTGCTGATTCTCTCATCTACTCTACTGAGAAATCTCTTAAAGAGGCTGGGGACAAACTCGATGCTGGCATAAAAGGAGAGATAGATAATGCTATAGCTAATCTTAAAAAGGCGATGGAGGGTGAAGATACATCAGAAATTAAACGGCTTTCAGAGGAGTTGACACAGGTTTCACATAAAATAGCTGAAGTTTTGTATGCCCAGGCTGCCCAATCACAAGGACAAGCTGGCCCGGAGGCAGGCCCTGCGGAACAAGAGACAACGAAAAAGGATGAGGAGGTTGTTGACGCAGATTTTGAGGAAGTAAAGGATGACAATAAATAAAGTCCCTTATTTTATAAAGGCCATTACTGTTTTGATAGCGGTAATGGCCTTTTTTGTATTCTCCTGTGAGAGAAGGATAATTTTAAAGGAACCACCTGAGAGGGTAGTTGTAAAGGAACCACCTGAAAAGAGAGCAGTCATCGATTATTTCTCAGAGGCTGAGAATTATTGGAGTGAGAAAAAATATGAAAAGGCACTGACGGCTTACGATCTATACCTTACGGTAGAACCAAAAGGAGATAGGGTTAGAGATGCATTAACGAGGAAGGCAACTATATATTATAATACGAACCAGTATGAGGAGGCCTTGCCCCTGTTTTTAGATGTTATCGAAGAATATCCCCTGGAAAGAAGGGCTGAGATCCACCTTTTAACTGCCAAGACATATTTTCACATGCAAAAATACCCAGAATCAAGATTATCTGCTTTACGCTGGCTTGAGATTTATACATATTATCCTGGCAGAGAAGAAGTATTTTTTCTTTTAGGCCAAACCTTAAAAGAATTACATAATAATCCACGGGCCTTTTATTGGTGGCTCAAGGTATTGGAATCATCATCAGTGAAAGGAGAGGAGAAGGAAAAAATAAGGTTGCAACTTTTAGATCTTATCTATCAAGCTACAGAAGACGAACTAATGCAAATGGCTGCCTATGCTGAAGAGTCTGATCTTATTTATCCTATATACTACCAGCTTACATTATTTTATCTTATCTCGGGTAGATTAGAGAAGGCACGCGAGGCAGTATTAAATGTGGTGAGTTTTGCACTGGAAGAAGAATGGGCTATAAAGCCTCAAGAAATGCTCCAGATGATTGATGAGAGATTACAGGTGCGTCCTAATGTTGTTGGCTGCCTCTTACCTTTGAGTGGTCCATTTGCTATGTATGGACAGGAGGTTCTAAACGGTCTCGAGCTCGGTTTTGATATTTTTCAGGAGAACGAAGAAAGCCTTTCATCTATGGAGCTTGTTATCAGGGACACAGAAGGTGATCCTGAAACAGCAATTGAGGCTATAAAAGAGCTGGCAGAAAAAGAGAGGGCACTTGTCACTATAGGCCCTCTTATTAGCAAGGTGGCTGAAGGGGTTGTGGAAAAGGCTCAAGAATTAGGTATGCCTATAATCACCTTAAGCCAGAGTGAAGCCATTACAAAAAAGGGAGAGATGGTTTTTCAGAATTGCCTTAATCCAGAGGACCAGCTAACAAGCTTAATAAATAAGGTTATGGGAGAGATGGGATTAATGAGATTTGCTATTCTCTATCCTGCCAATTCTTATGGCAGATACTTCATGGATAAACTATGGGATAAGGTTGAATCTAATGGAGGGGTGATAAATGCAGTAGAGTCATATGATCCGAAGAGTACAGATTTTGCAGTAGAGATAAAAAAGATGGTTGGTCTTTTCTATCCCAGGCCAAAACCAGACATTGAGGAAGAAGAGGAAGATAAAGAAGGGGATGAGGGACAATTAGAGCAGAACATCGAAGAACTGAAAGTGGAAGCGCAAGTGAAGGCTGAAGAACAAGAGTTAGAAGAAGAACCGGAACCTATCGTTGATTTTGATGCTGTCTTTATCCCTGACAGTTATGAAAGGGTAGGACTTATAGCATCTCAGTTGGCCTATCATGATGTTATAGGGGTAACACTTTTAGGAACAAATCTTTGGAACTCTCCGAAATTAATAGACATCGCTGGAAGATATGTTCATGGAGCAATATTTCCTTCTGGATTCTTTCCTGGTAGCGGTTATATAAGTGTAGATAGTTTTGTTGAGCAGTACAGAGTCAGTTTTGGTCAAGAGCCACGACTTCTTGCTGCAATAGGCTACGATACTATCCGAGTAGTCAAAGAAATCTTAAAGGAAAAAGGTAAAGACATAAAGACAAGAGAAAATTTCCGATCTGCATTAGCAGGAAATAAATATTTTGATAGCGTAACCGGACCAATGGTTTTTGATAATGAAAGAAAGGCAAAAAGAGATCCCCTTCTTCTGACCATTAGCGGCAGTCACTTTCTTCCTATGCCGTAATATATTCTTCTTTTCCCTGATCAATTCCTACAATTAATTAAAAATATGTCACTGTATTTGCGAATCTAAACGCTTAGTTCAGCGGCAGAACTTACTATAATAACTATTACTATACTATTTTTACTACTCAGCCAAAACCAGCAAGACTCCTGTCCAGTCTAAACCCCTACTCTTTTTAAGGAGAGGGGCAATTTCAACTCCAGAATAAAAACCTAATAATGGAATATTATATTGATTAAATACCTCCTGTACTTCTGAAGCTTCTTCAATTTTTGTATTTAGGTATTTTGCCGTCCGTCCAGCACAATCAATATACATCCCAAAAAGAGCTTTTCTTCCCTCTGTTTTTATTTGCTCCATTAGCTTTGTTGAATTTCTCTTTGCTGATTCTATCATTTTTGTGGTATCCCGTAACATAAATTGTATTTCTGTACCTTCTTCAAAGTCTGGTTCAAAAATACCAATGCCTTCTCCATTGGGTAAAACTCCCGTAATTAGTCTATTGACATAATTAGCTTCTTTCGGTTCCTCGAATCTTGTTCCAAAGTTTTTGCCTATTGTTAAGAGATCGACAGGATTCTGATTCCGCCAGTTCTGATTTCCGAATAACTCATCAATCATCTCAACAATTGGTTTACCATCCAATTCATAGATGTTTGAACCCTGTATTTTTGTAATCCTATGATACACACCATCTAACGGGCTACAGCCATGCATAATCCGAAAATAGGGTTTGAAATCCCCAGCTAATAAAGCCCCAACAACACTTTGGTTGCCAACATAGCTGCCACAAAACTGCTTTGTAGGACTCAGATCATAATCACCCATTACACCTGCACCTATAATAGGCACGTTTGAGCGAAGTTCTTGTGCTATCCCCTCAAGTAACGGTGATGAGGCGTTTAAAGTCGGAGGTGTATCATTTGTTGCATGAATTTTTATTGAATCATAGAATATAAGTAAAAGATTGTCTTCTGGTTCCTTTGCTAATTTTTTTGCTAATTTTATTCCTGCTAATCTTTCATCTCTATCTAAATTATCGACGACAACTAATTGAGTTCTTATTGTATCTAATTGAATTACCGCAGCACCGGCGGGATAACCTTCATATGACAAACAATAATTAGTGATTACGCCAATTGTTGAGCCGCCGATTATCGGTACTTTATTCCCTACAACTGATTGCAGTCCTTTAAAGAATTCATTATGATCAAGCTGTCCACTGCAAAAAGAAATCACAAGATCAGGCCTATCTATGTTGCTCTTTGTTATTGCATTTTCTGCTACTTTTTTTCCTGATAAAAGAGCGTCTTCTTCATTACAGTATCCAATTCCAACTTTCATTTTCCTCCTTTTGTAACAATCACATGTTTGTTTTTAATCCGCCATATGCGGACAAGGATTAATGCGCCTCAGGCGCATTAATTCCCCGCAGCTTGCTGCGAGATAGTTTATTCTCAAACCCTGTTTTTGGGGTATGGCAGGTGGCAGTAAAAATAAAGAAAGGCAAGCTGAATGTCAAAGGAAAATTAATCAATATCAGATTTGGTATATTCAAAGCAGTGTGGCGGTCAGTATCCTGGTCGGCCTTTAACATTAATTATACGTAACATTTTAGCTCTTTTAAATTACCTGGTGAATGAGCATGGGGATGTCTTTTTTTACCATGCTTTTCTGTCCTGGGTGCATTTGGATAATTCACGACATTATTGTGCTTGGTTCTTAGATCCCAAAATTCAAAATTTCTTTTGGTACTCATAACCTCAAGTTGATTACAGTATTTGGGGTTCTAGAATCAGTTATTGCTAAAGAATATTTGTGCTATTGGCTAATTATTCAAGCCCGATTTTTTACCTTCAGCTTGGCCTCAATGAGTTGTTTATGAGTAAGACGGAGTAAGGTAGCCAGTTTGTGGACCAGATAATCTTCATGTTTGTCAAGTTTTCCATCCGCATATACAATATCCCAAACGGTTTCAACGACCCGAATTTTTTCCTTAATCGAATAGTTTTGATTAATAAGATTCGTAAATTGCCATAGGTCTATACTCCCTTTCAGTTCTTTGTTCGATGCTTCAAGGAGTTTTTTTGCATGTTCATCAGATAAATCAAAATCTCTTTTCAGGATAGAGATAATATTTTCTCTTTCCAACGCACTGAACTCACCGTCTATATTGGACATCTCGAGTAAAAGAGCGCAGGTCGCTATACGAATATCGTGAGGCCTTTGTCTCCTCTGATTAGAAGAATCATCATGGCTTCTTTTGCCAAAAAACTTTTTTACAAGATCAATCATTTATTAATTCCTTTAACTGTTTCAAATTCGGCATAACATCAAATGATACGATCTATTTTTTTGTTAGCACAAACTCACAATAAAATCTCAACACTCGAACTTGACCATCAAGATCCATTATCATATACTCTTAAAAGATACAACTAAACCCTTTCCTAAATTGACAGTACACTACTATCATAATTTAGCTCGCTCATGTGAGGGAAGGAACTTCCAATAAAAAAATTATGAGGCCCTGAAGAATATCATCAAGGGAAAATTTATACATCTATTCTATAATTTATAATAGAAAAAATATGCTGAATTCAAGATACCTCACTTTGATGTTAATAAGAGCCAATTATAAGCTCATCTTAGTTTTCTATCTTTTCATTTCTATCTCTCTTGTCTTTTTCCCCATATCCTATTGCTTTTCTATCCATGAAGATAGTCAACATTACAAGCAGCTCAGATACAAGATGGTAAACCAACAAATTGCTGCCAGAGGTATTTATGATCAAAAAATTTTACAAGCGATGAAAAATGTTCCCCGCCACTT
>DAOVDY010000048.1 GCA_030669265.1 Desulfobacteraceae bacterium
GCAATGGTTAGAAAGGGAGGAACCAGATGCATTATGTATCCAGGAGACAAAGGTGCAGGATAAAGATTTCCCCAAGGAGACCTTTGAGGGTTTAGGCTACCATTGCACCTTTTGGGGACAAAAGTCCTATAATGGGGTTGCTATACTGAGCAAAAGACCGCCTGTAAAAGTATCCTTTGGCTTTGGCGATAGAGATGAAGAAGAAGAGCCAAGAATGATAACTGCCTATATCAAGGATATACCCATTATAAATACCTATGTGCCTCAGGGAACCGCACCCGATTCAGAAAAATTCCTCTACAAACTAAAGTGGTTTCAACATCTTAATGATTATTTATCACGTCACTTTCAATCGAGTAAACCTCTTTTATGGGTGGGGGATTTTAATGTGGCTCCAGAACCAATCGATGTACATGACCCCAAAGGGCTTTTAGGGAGTATTGGGTTTCACCCTGATGAACACAAGGCTCTCTCAAGTGTTAAGGCATGGGGATTTGTTGATGTCTTTCGCATGCACCACACTGATGAAAAGGCCTATACCTTCTGGGACTACAGGATTCCTTATGCGGTGCGCCGCGGCCTTGGGTGGAGGATCGATCATATTTGGGCCACACCAAGCCTGGCAGAAAAATCAAAAAGGACATGGATTGATGTTGCTTCAAGAAAGTTAGAGAAGCCATCGGATCATACCTTTATTGTAGCTGAATTCGAAACATGATTAATCCTCAACTTGATACTCACGTCCGCTCTCTCCGATCGTTCAACCTCTCAGAGACTTCTGCCTGCTCTGTAAACGGGAAACACCATACTGGTGTGAGAGATAAAAAGGCTTTACTAAATAATTCTAACAGGTTATGTTTCAATGTTCTCGTAAAAAGTCCTTTTGCTTGCTCATGATGCCCATTTTGGGATTCATTAAATGCTTCGCTAAATTCCAAAAACTCGGCCTAAAGGCCTCAAACCCGCCCGCCATCGTTCCGAACTACGGGACTCAGGCGAGGCGGGCGGGCAATTTGGAATTTCTAACGCTCGGCATTTGATGAATCTTTTTCCAAAAGTGGCCAAAATCGCTCACAAAAGACTTTTTACGAGTTAGTCATGTTTCAACGTGAAAAATTGAAGAACCATTTTAGAAATAGCTAAGGAGTGATGAATGACTCAGGTAACCGAAGGAGTATATTTTATTCAAGGGCAGGACGAAATGATTCCAGACTCCCATGTATATGTGGTAGGGAAGCCAGACTCCCAGGATCTTTCGATTATTGACGCAGGGCTCATGGGCAAGGGAAGTTACAAGATACAGTCTATACTGAATATGGGAATTGAGCTTAAGGCAATTGCGAGGATTATCATGACCCATACCCACCTAGATCATATAGGTTGCCTTGCTGAAATCAGAGAGAAGATTCCCTGGGCAGAACTATGGGTGCATGATACAGAGGCAGGTCCTCTGGAGAAGGGCGATGAGAGAACTGTCTATGGTATGGAAATGTTTCAAAATATGTGTATGATGCAATATAGCATTAAACCAGGTGCCTTTACATTCTATGTTGATAGAAGGCTTCAGGGCGGCGAAAGCCTGGATATTGGTGGAATGACATGGGAGGTATTGCACATCCCTGGACATTCCCCTGGCAGCATAGGTCTCTACAATCGGATGGAGAAAATCCTCATCCCTGGTGATGTAGTGTATGCTGATTATGCTATTGGTCGTTTTGATCTACATGGAGCAAATGGTTCGGAGCTTAAAAATTCCCTATTACAACTTGCCAAACTTGAGGTGAATATTCTTTTGCCCGGTCATAATCGAATCGTTACAGAACTTCCCGCTGGGTACATAGCAGAGACATCCAAACAGTGGGCACCGTATCTTACATAAACATATTGTCTGTTGAATGTTGTCAGTTGTCTGTTGTGAAGAATAGCACAGAAATAGTATAATATTTAAAAAAGCAAATATTTTTACACCAACGGACACTAATATGAAAAGATTTCGACAGAAATATTATGATTATTTTTCCCGCATCTATGACCGGTTCGTTGCCCTTCATTCTACTGACAGAGCTTTACGCTTACGATATTTTTTAGCAGATAACACAGGACTGAAAAAAGGGGATAAGGTGTTGGACATCTGTACTGGCACAGGATCGACCCTTATCCCTCTAAAAGAAAAGGTTCAAGCACAAGGTCTCGTAGCAGGGGTAGATTTTTCCATTGGTATGCTTAAGGCAGGGAGATCAAAGATATCCGATAATGGCAGTATCTTCTTAGTGTTGGCTGATGTAGCGTATTTGCCATTCAAGAATGAGGCCTTTCACGCGGTAACCTGTTCCCATGCCTTTTATGAGCTGAAGGGGGAAACACAGGATAATTGCTTGCAGGAGATAGGGAGAGTTCTAAAGCCTGGTAGCCCTTTTCTTATGATGGAACACGATGTTCCCAAGAATCTTTTTATTAGAATGCTTTTTTATCTTCGATTACTGTCCATGGGCCCCAAGAAGGCCCTTGAGATTGTAAGGCATGAAAGAGAGCTTTTGATGAGATACTTTAGATCCGTTGAAAAAATGTATACCCCAACTGGCAGATCAAAGGTCATGATCTGTAGAGGGAGAGGTACGTAGAAATTGCCTGCTAACCTACCGCCAGCCTATTTTGAGGCTGAAAATCGATATAGGGAGGCCAAGACTCCGGCAGAGGGGATAGCTGCCCTTGAAGAGATGCTCGCTATTATGCCAAAGCATAAGGGTACGGATAAACTCAAGGCTGACCTGAGACGCCGCATTTCCAAACTGAAATCCAAACAACAAGAAAAAAAGAAATTGGGGAGGCGAGATAGGGGCTATAAGATTGAGAAAGAAGGGGTAGGGCAGGTTGTTCTCATTGGTGCACCGAACGTTGGAAAATCTTCATTAGTGGCGGCTCTTACAAATGCAGATCCGCAGGTAGCAGAGTTTCCCCATTCTACCTGGAAGCCCACTCCGGGTATGATGTATTTTGAAGACATACAGATTCAACTTATTGATACACCTCCGATAAGTAAAGAGCATACAGAGCCATGGCTTTTTGATATTATCCGTAGGTCAGATATGCTCCTTGTTGTAGTAGATGTGCAAACAGATCCGGTACAGCAGCTGGAAGAAACTATTTCTTTTCTTGAAGAACATAGGATAGCCCCTCTCAGACTATCCAATCTTTATGAAGATAAAGCTGGATGGACTTTCTTGCCCTTCTTGGTAATTGCAAATAAAAACGATGACCATTTGATAGATGAGAATTTTGAGATATTCAAATCTCTTTTAAAGGATGATTGGCCTCTGGTCAATGTATCTGCAAAGACCGGTCACCATTTTGATGTACTAAAACAAACCCTATTCGACACGTTAGAAATCGTACGAGTATATACAAAAACCCCTGGCAAAGAACCAGATCTGGGTACCCCTTTTGTATTGAAAAAAGGATCTAAGATAGAAGATCTTGCTTCAAAAATTCATAAGGATTTTTTAGAAAAATTCAAATATGCCAGAGTATGGGGAAAGAATGTCTACGATGGCCAGATGGTTCAAAGAGACCACATTCTCCAGGATGGTGATGTTGTCGAGGTCCGCTTATAGGGACCAGTCCCCAGGCATCGGTTCACAGGACATTGCCGGCATTTGATTTCTGATCCCTGAATCATGGTCTCTGGAGGAAAAGTTTCATGGTCATTAAAGGTATTCTGTTTGATTTTGATGGGACACTTACTGTCCCAGGGGCAATAAATTTTCTTGAGATCAAGGCATCTTTGGGGTGTTCCCCTGAGGTACCAATCCTTGAATTCATCGAATCCCTTGATGACGATGAGCAGCAAAAGGCCTATAGCCTTTTAGATAGGCATGAAGAGAGAGCGGCGAGGATATCTTTTCCAGCCCAGGGTGCAGAGGGTGTAATAAGGGAGCTTAAAAAGAAAGACTTACCTTTAGGTATTATTACCAGAAACTCTCTTAATGCAGTATTGCTTGCTCTTAATAACTTTGATCATGTAAGGGCAGAGGATTTTGCTATTATTCTTACGAGGGATGATGGTACACCAAAACCTGACCCTGCTGGTGTGGTAATTGCGGCACAAAAGATGGGCATTGTGCCCGAGGAGTTATTGTTGGTTGGGGACTTTTCCCTTGATATTATGGCAGGACATGCTGCAGGGGCCAGGACTGTTTTGATTGTTCATGATACTACTCGTGTAATCCCTCCTGACCCTGAACCGGATTATACAATACATCATCTAAGAGAATTGATACCTCTTATTTCACCTCTAAGCCCCATTCCGTAACAGAAAATAACCAGAATTTCTATTGACATAGAATAATTAAGAAGAAGATAATAAAAGTTTATTAATAATATATATTTGGAATTTATTATGCGTGATCTTCCTCGTATTACTATTACCATGGGAGACCCTGCTGGAATAGGGCCTGAGGTAATCCTTAAGACCTTGTTACGAGATGATGTCTACCAGGTATGCAGGCCTATTGTTCTGGGGGATATAAATGTCCTTAGAATGGTATCCAAAAGGATCGAGCCTCTTTCCTTTCATATAATAAAAACCCCCTCAGAGGTGACAGGAAGTCGAGGGCTGGTTGATATCATATCTATTTCAAACCTTAATAAGAACTTATTTATACCAGGCCAGCCTACTATCAATGGCGGGAAGGCCATGGTAGATTATATAGTAAAGGCAGTAGATCTCATCAAGGATGGTCAAGTATCAGCAATGGTTACCTGCCCTATCAGCAAAGAGCTTATGCATAAGGCTGGTTACAGGTTTGACGGGCATACTGAGCTTCTTGCAAAACTTACCAATACAAAGGACTATAGTATGATGATGGCAAGTGAGAGACTTAGGGTATCTCTTGCGACTATACACTGTGCCTTAAAAGAAGTGCCTCAAAGGTTGAATAAGGGCCTGATATTAAAAACCATTAGACTCACTTACCGTGCCTTAGAAGAGGATTTTGCTATTAAAAGACCTCATGTGGCTATAGCAGGCCTGAATCCTCATGCAGGGGAGTCAGGCTTATTTGGCCAGGAGGATAAAGAGATAATACAACCAGCAGTGGATGAGGCCAAGAATGATGGACTGCTCGTAGATGGACCTTTTCCTGCTGATACCATATTTTATCATGCTATTAATGGCAAATTTGATGCGGTTGTTGCCATGTACCATGATCAGGGCTTGATCCCGGTGAAATTGCTTGATTTTTCTGATGCAGTAAATATAACCCTTGGTTTACCTATTGTCAGAACCTCTGTTGACCATGGCACAGCATATGATATTGCCGGAAAAGGAATAGCTAATCCGTCCAGTCTCATAGCTGCAATAAGGATGGCAGTTAGAATAGCAAGTGCAAGGCGAAAGGCACAAGGTTGAAGGTTAGGGGGTTGCCCTTTGCTTTGATTCTTTACAAGATAAACCCAACAAACCCAATAAACACTATAAGCACACATGTCTTTAACAGATATAGTTATCAGAGGGGCGAGGCAGCATAACCTTAAGGATATAGACGTTACTATCCCTAGGAACAAATTAGTTGTTATTACGGGGTTATCTGGCTCTGGTAAATCAACGCTTGCATTTGACACCATATATGCTGAGGGACAGAGGAGGTATGTAGAGTCACTTTCCACCTATGCGAGGCAATTCTTAGAGAAGATGGATAAGCCAGATGTAGATTCTATTGAGGGTCTTTCTCCTGCCATTTCTATACAGAGTCGGTCTACCAGTAAAAATCCAAGGTCCACAGTGGGTACTGTTACCGAGATCTATGATTACCTGAGGCTACTATTTGCCAGGATTGGGCATCCCTTTTGTCCCCATTGTCATATTCCCATTACGTCCCAATCCGTTCAACAGGTTGTAGATAAAATAATGACCTTTGAGGATGGGAGCAAGATCCAGATCTTATCCCCTGTGGTGGATGGCAGGAAAGGAGAGCACGCTAATCTGCTTGACCGTTTGAGAAAGGAAGGTTTTGTAAGAGTTGAGATTGATGGTGATATCATGTTGCTTGATTCTGACATCAACCTGGATAAAAAAAAGAAGCATTCTATCAGGGTAATTATTGACAGATTAATAGTAAACAAAACCATAAGAAGGAGGCTTACCGATTCCTTAGAGTTGGCATTTACCTTATCAGATGGGTTGGCAATTGTGGATCTGATTGGTGAGAAAGAACATCGTTTTAGCCAGAGAGCATCGTGCCCGATGTGCGGTTTTAGCTTCCCACCACTCACTCCCCAGATGTTTTCCTTTAA
>DAOVDY010000098.1 GCA_030669265.1 Desulfobacteraceae bacterium
CAATTTAGATTTCTCATGATAGTCAAGCCCTCCTCTTCGCCTATAAAATCCAAAACCAAAAGGGATAATTTTGCAAATTATTATGAAAGATATGATGTTGCATGCTCAATTTAGGTATTAATTAGTAATCAGTATCAAGTATCCACAAGCATGCAAATTATGTCCATTACATTGGTGCGAGTTGGGCCTGTTTTTAGCAAATCCCCTAAGGATTCAAAGAAAGTGTATGAATCGTTAGCTAAAAGAAAGCCACGGGGATACAAATTCGTTTGCCGAGCCCTCTTGCATGTAGTGCCATTTACGATGGCACCTGCTGCATCTGTAGGACCATCGGTTCCATCTGTTCCGGCACTGAGCAGAGAAATCCCCTTCCAGCCATCTATGGCAATGGCACATGCCAGGGCCAACTCCTGGCTCCTGCCTCCTTTACCCCTGCCTTGAATTGTTACTGTTGTTTCTCCTCCAGCTATTATGCAGGCAGGAGGTGATATCGGGAGATTGGCCTGTGAAATTTCTTTTCCTATAGCAGCAAAGACCTGAGCAACTTCTCGTGCTTCTCCCTCAATTTGAGATGACAAAATTATAGTATTGTATCCCAAGGAAATTGCCCGCTCTCTAGCGGCTAAAAGGGATTCTCTATTGTTTCCCACAATAAGGTTTTGAACCTTTGAGAATACAGGATCTCCAGCTTTCGGCGTTTCAGGTAAACTACCTGCTGCGCCTTTTTTAAAATAGTCCGCCACACTTTTAGGCAATCTATCACTGAGTTCATATCTGCCAATTATTTTAATACAATCGCTATAGGTGCTTTCATCTGGAACTGTAGGACCAGAAGCGATAACATCCAATCTATCGCCAATAACATCCGACAAAAGTAAAGAGACTACGGTAGCTGGATAGGCTTCTTTTGCAAGCCACCCGCCTTTGCTGCGCGAGAGGTGCTTTCTGATTGAATTGATTTCGTTGATAGTTGCACCACATTCAAGAAGAAGACGAGTGGTTTCTTGCTTTTGATCGAGGGTAAGGGGAGGAAAAGGAGCTGGCAGAAGTGCACTTCCGCCGCCGGAAAAAGCGCAAATAATCATATCCTTCTCCGTGCATTTTTGGGCCTGCTTTAAAAGTTCTTTAGTAGCCTTGAGACCTGCTTCATCTGGAATGGGGTGACCTGCCTCCATAATATCCGTTTTTTTTAAAGGCAGGCCATGTCCATATTTCACAACAATCCATCCATGATTCAAATAGGGTCCAAGAATATCTTCCACAGCTTTTGCCATAGGGGCTGTACCCTTTCCTGCTCCGATCAGGAAGATCCTTTTGAAACTGTCAAGAGCATAAGAGCAGTCTCCTACAAACAACTGGTTTCCCTGACGTCGGGCATATTTTTGAATTGCTCTTTCAGGATCTACAGCCTTTACTCCAGCCTTAAATATATCTTCTAATGCCTTCTCCTGGCCCTGCATTACAGTATCCCTCCATCCATCACTTTACCTCCCTGCCCTTCTCAAGCAAGATTCCTTGGCTGACCGGTGTTATCCAGAACACTCTGCCACAGAAGACCTGATGTGTCTATCTGCTTCCGCCCCTTGACAGATATCTGCATTGGTATATGGACAAAATGACCATTCCAAATCCCCACAACCATACCAGTTCTTCCTGACATTGCCGCATGTACTGCGTTCTCAGAGAGCTGGAAGCAAAGCACTGAATCATCCGGGGTTGCCGGTGCACTGCGTATTGTGTATGAGGGGTCTATATATTTTACCGATATGGGAATTGCTCGATTCTTAAAATACTCAATAATTTCAGTCTTTAAAAAAAGCCCAATATCACCAAGTTTTTTATTTCCAGATGCATCGGTACCTTTTTGAGCTACATACTCCTGCCCAGCGCCCTCTGCAACAACAATTACTGCATGCATTTTTCTGCTCATCCGCTCTTTAAGATAGGCGCAAACCTTTTCCAGGGAAAAACGCATCTCCGGTATGAGGACGAGGTTTACATCACTTGAGGCAAGGGTAGCATATACAGCGATAAAGCCTGATTCTCGTCCCATCAGTTTGACTATTCCTATCCCGTTCTTTACCCCCTTTGCCTCCATGTGGGCACCATTTATGGGTGCCTGGCTCATAGCAACAGCGGTTTCAAAGCCAAATGTTCTTTCCGTGAAGGAGATATCGTTATCGATCGTCTTGGGAATACCAATAACAGAAATAGCAAGGCCTCTTTTTTCTATTTCCCTGCTTATTGCCAATGCACCCCTCTGAGTTCCATCGCCACCGATAGTAAAGAGCATATTTATTTTTCTTTCCAACAGGAAATCTACCATTAAGGCTGGGTTCTGTGGCCCTCTCGATGTGCCCAGGATAGTGCCCCCATCTTTATGAATGTCTTCAACCAGCTCTGGCGTAAGGACCACAGGTGTATGATTGAATGAGGCTATTATCCCCTCGAATCCATATCGTAACCCAACTATCTCCCTAACCCCGTAACGATACCACAAGACCATCACAATAGCCCTGATAACATCGTTCAGACCAGGGCAAAGCCCACCACATGTGACTAAAGCAGCCCTGGTCATTTCTGGATTGAAAAATATCTTCTCTCTCGGGCCCGCCTTTTCAAGAAAGTATGGTTTCAATTGACCTTTTTGAAGGCCTGAAAGTGTTGCATCTATGAGAACGCCTTCGCTATCATCAATAAAGACTCCTGAATCCAGAGTAGAATTAAAGGTACATTTACCAATTCTCTCGATAGTAAAGTCTTCTGTCATATTCTCACCATCTTGCTCAACAAAGGATAATACCCAGCATAATATAGAATTTTTACATTTTACAAACTTAGAAACAATTAAAAATAATAAGAGATGTAAAAATAAGAAACTGATCTGACCGAGGACATTTAGGTTGACCCTATCTTCATACAAGACCATCCATTAAAAAAGCCCTCATTAGGCACATACTCCCAATGAGGGCTTTAGGCATTGTATCAATGCAAATTTACTTCACAGCATCCTTTAATGCTTTCCCTGGTACGAATTTGGCTACTTTCCTTGCACTGATTTTGATCTCTGCCCCAGTCTGTGGATTCCTTCCCGTTCTGGCCTTCCTTTGTCCCACCTTAAAGGTCCCAAAACCAATGAGTGTGGCTGAATCCTTCTTTTTTAATGCCTTGGTAATGGTTGAAAAAATACAATCCACTGCTGCCTGGGCCTCCTTTTTGGTACTGACTACCTTTGCTACCTCTTTGACTAATTCTCCCTTGTTCATACTCTTTCCCCCTTTCCCCTAAATAGTAATGTGGTTGATTAATACTACTCTACCTAATATGATTAGTCGGATATTTCAACCTAAAAATCATCCAAAAAGCCTTTTTTAATACTTATTTTTCATTTTGATGGCTTTTTATATGTTTGAACTGTGAAATTTCCATTAATTCCACTTGGGGCAAGCTATTCTACTGGAAAATGCCCTATAAAGATCTGGTCCTATTTTCAAGAGCTTTGCATAAACCATATTTTCTTAACAAGGGTAGGCTTTTCTTCAGTTTCCCGATCCAAGGATCAGGATAGATTACTATACAACGTATGTACACGCTTTAGCCTTTATTTTAGCAAGTTCCATATGCGTAAATCCCAGTGAAATAGGGAAAACTTCATGAGGATGACCTGCCAGGCAGAATAACCATATAGCGAGTCAGAAGGAGGCTATACGTGGCCGAGGTTGAAAATTATTTTCCCATATTCATCCCTTATCAACCTTCAGCCTTTTAGAAAACGTCTTACTTCTAACGGGGTTCAATTTTATCCCCAGAAACTGGTCTAAGGTAGGCACCCCAGTAGCTCATTCCCACAAATACCGCACCGCCAATAAAGTTGCCAATCGTCACCAGCACCATGCTTTTCCATAAGAAACTGATCCAGCTGAGGGATGCTGGATCAAAGGCCGCTGGAGCAGCAATTCCCGCCCAAATATGCAGAAATATGCCAGCGGGAATAAAATACATATTGGCCACCACGTGCTCAAAGCCGATGGCAACGAATGCCATAATAGGGAAGTAGATGGCGAATATCTTGGAATTTGAAACTAATTTTGTTCTTTCTATAAGTCGCCATTTTCTTAAAAAAGCCCTATCTCCGTGTTAGTGCATTCTCAACACATTTTAAAAGATCGTCAGGAGAAACAGGTTTCTGAAGTAGAAAATCGCAGGCTAGTGATTCATCCTGAGGATAAGAATCCCAGGGTCCCTTAAGATCAACTGAGGTAATCATGATCCTTGGCTTATCTTTGGCCTCCTCATCCTCATGTAAGGCCTTGATGACATCTGATCCCTCGCTATATGTCTCCATCATCAAATCTATAATATAAAGGTCAGGTTTATCTGACTTGGATTTTTCAAGACCCTCTTTTCCACTGAACGCCTTCAGTACCTCGTATCCGGCAGATTTCAAAACAATGCCTGTAGTCTGGACAAAGTCGGGATCATCGTCAATGATTAGTATCTTTTTCCCCTTCTCATTCATAATTGTTCCCTATTGTATTGACTTAAAAATTAAATCTCCCTTTAAAAAAATTGTTCGGCTATTTAATATTTTAATTATATGTAAATCATGACAAATACTACAACTTATTTAATTCTTGGATGACTTCTATAGCCCCAAGGCCGACTGGGCAGGTATCAGAGCATCTACCACAGCCAACGCATCCGGACTCACCAAAGTTAATGATATCAAATTTAAGCTTATGTTCATGCCTCCTGGCTAATCTCGATCCTTGAGTTGATCTTGGGTTATGCCCGCTTGTTTCCCTTGTAAAACCGGCATGAAGACATGCATCCCAACTGCGGCACCTTAT
>DAOVDY010000223.1 GCA_030669265.1 Desulfobacteraceae bacterium
GGCTACGGTAAAAACAATAGCCTGTAAGAGAATCAGGTCATCCCTTTCAATTGCCTGGATCGCTGTCATGCCTAATCCCGGCCATGCAAAGACCGTTTCAACAACAACTGAATAACCTGCTACGGCACGGATCAATTCCCAACCACAAAGGGTTACAACAGGTAATGCGGCATTGCGCATGGCATGTATGCCGACCACTCGATAAAAGGGAAGGCCCTTGGCAAATCCCGTCTTGACATATTGTTGGTTCAGTTCATCTATCATGGATGATCGGACTATCATAACCATTCTGGCCAAGGTTGGTAATCCCATGGTAAGGGCGGGAAGAATAATGTGAAAGGGTGTAGCAACTCCTGAGGTGGGTAACCATCGGAGTTGAACAGCAAATACAATGATGAAGAGAAGACCAAGCCAGAATTGGGGAACTGATAGACCAATAAGGCTGAAAAACACAGTGCTGCGGTCAGAGACTCCGCCTGGCCGCAGAGCAGCTATGATGCCAAGGGGGATTGAAATGATAAAGGCAAAACCTATTCCCACAAAAGAGAGTATAAGAGTCAAGGGAAGTTTCTCAAAGACAATCTCCATGGCCGGCCTATGCTGCCATAGGGAATTACCAAAGTCGAGACGTGCTATATCACCCATGAATTCTATGAATTGTACGGGAATTGGGCGGTCCAGGCCAAGCCGTTTCTCAAAGGCTACGCGCTGTTCAAGGGTGGCCTCCAATGGCAGCATTACCTTTACAGGGTCTCCTATCAGCCTGGTAACAACAAAGACGATTATGGTTACACCAAAAATAACAATTACACCATACCAGAATCTTTTTATTATATACTTGCCCACGTTTTTCCCGTATCACATTTATAGAAAACTGAGATTGCTTTACTTCATTTTCATCTCACTAATTAAAATCTTCGCATCAACCCTTCCAGACCAATTAACGCTGTCACTTACGCCATAGATATCCTCGATATTAAGAAGCCAGACAAAATAGGCATTGTCATAGGTGTGTTTCACTGCCTTATGATACATGGAGGCACGTTTATTAAAATCGGTTTCTGTTCGGGCATTGTCGATCAATGCAGCGAGTTCTTTGTCGGAATTGGAAGAACCGATCCCTCCTGCCCGATAGTATGCGGAAAAACTCTTGTCCGCATCTAATAATTCATTTGAGCTTACAACAAATATTGCATCTCCACGGGTTTTTCTGTCAAAGAGACGATTGAGATACTCATTGAATTCAAAAATACGTACTTTTGCCTTGATTCCTACAGCTTCCCAGTAGGCGGCCACAGCCTCTACAACTTCACGATCCTTTAACCATCGACCTGCAGTGCCTATTAACTCAACAGTAGCTCCCTCAGCACCTGCCTCTTTAAGCAAGACCTTGGCTTTTTTAGGATCATAGGGATATGGGCCGAGATCTTTGTTGAATCCAAAGAATGAAGGGCTCAGGAGCTGGCCTTGAGCGATCTGTGCATAACCTTCAAATAATCCCTCTGCAAGAGCGGCCTTATCCACCGCGTAGTTCAGGGCTTTTCTGACTCTAACATCCTTAGTTGGACCTCCGTCCGCATTAAGTATTACAATAGGGTGTTCAAGACCAAGGATATGAATGGCCTGAGGTACCTGTTTTGTAAATTCCGGCAGCAGATTAGTGATAATATCAAATTCACCGGCCATAATACCAGCCAGGCGTGTGCCAGGTTCTTCAACAAAACGGTAATTCACCTTATCTATTGGAGGTTTTTCACCCCAGTAATCCTCGTTTCTTTCAAGAGCGATATATTGTCCACGCTTCCATTGGACGAATTTATAGGGACCCGTACCAACGGGTGTTTCAGCAAATTTTGGGTCATTGGTATGGCCGGAAGGGACCATTTTCATCCAATAGAGGCGTGACAACAAAATAGGATCAGGTCCATTTGTGATAACCCTGACCGTAAGATCATTGACTTTATTAGCGTCTTTTATTGTCTCGAAAAAAGATATCTGTTCAGAATTAAATTTTGGATCAATTATACGCTTGATACTGAATACCACTGAATCTGCATTAAAGGGCTCACCATTATGAAACTTAATTCCCGATCTAAGCTTGACTTCCCAGGTCTGGGGATCCACAAGTTGGGGCGTGCCTTCAGCTAGTCCGGGAACCAACTCACCCTTTGGTGTCCGTGCCATGAGGGTTTCATAGATATTATCATTAACAGCCCTTTCCCCACCATCTTCTCTAATCTGAGGATCTAGAGTGGTTGGTTCGGATCCAAGTGCAATGGTTACCTTCTGTGCATAAGATGAAACAGGAAATGAGCACATGATCACCAGTAGAATAACAGCGATAAAAGTTTTTGTTGTTGTTTTCATAATGTTACTCCTTTCTTTTTTAAGGTTTATCAAAAATCCCTGCCACTCCGGCAGATTCTACTCTTTTTTCAATATCTTTGATATCAGTAGTATAAAGATCCTTTTCCTTCATTCGATCAAAATAAACAGAGCCGGAGAAAGTAATTTTTTTATCGAGCTCATTGTGATTCATCATTCGATCCCGAACATACTTAATTGCATCTCCAATTGCCAGGGAATCGGGCAAAATCAAGGGATCTTCTTTTTTCACATATCTGACTGCATTAAATCCTGCAAGCGTCCCCGTACATATAGCCTCTGTATGGCCCACCAACAAACCCGCTTTTTCACCAGCGCAAAAGAGGTTTTCAATTCCCTCTACTTTTAAGGCATCATCCCTGGGGGACATTGCCATGAAACGAATGGAATTACCTAAACCACCTGAATATGGATCTTCATAGCGAGCATTCTCTAACCCAGGAACATCACGTAAAGCATCGAGAGAAAAGAAAGGGGTCATCAGTTTGGCATGGCCTGTATCTAAAAGGACGACATTGTCCTCAAATTCCGATAGAGCGTATTGCTGGCAGGCCTTGATTGAAAGCTTGTCTTTGATTCTCTTAGACCTTGGAAGTGCAATGACAGCTACTCCATCTTTACTCAAAAGATTCT
>DAOVDY010000015.1 GCA_030669265.1 Desulfobacteraceae bacterium
GTCTTTTAGCCTGACAGGCTTCATCGGTAAGGCTGAAGTTGGAGAAGATGGAGTCCGCATTTTTAGTGGAACCTTTGATAAGCTCCTCTGTGAAGGCAAAGAAATCGCCGTTGTTACAAACAAGTCTGAAGCTGGAATAATCCAAACCAGGAACTATGGAAAAATAAAGATTAGCGCTGGTACCGACGGAGGCCTGATAGTTCACATCATGCCCTCGCAGAAGAAGAAACTTCTCAAGAACCTCAAGCAATGAATGAAGTAAGGCATCTAACAATCGGATGAATACGGGTGTCAATGCATATATAACATGTTAGATCAAACAAGTCTGAAGGAGACTGTTAATGAAAAAATGGCATGAACTTGGCAAAGAGCTCAGGCGCTTTATTAATCCTGATACTTTTCCTATAGCAGTGCGCTTTTTATCACACGAAAGCCTAATTCCAAAAGGAATTAAAACACCCTCGAACGATCTAAAGGTAAAAATAGCCCATTGTCAGGCTGCAGCCATCACTCGTAAATATGGCTGGACCTTAGCTATGACTCCTAATGATCTCGGCTGCGCAATTTCAGGCCATACCTATGGTTGGAAACAAGCTAACAAAGAAGAGGCGGTAGATTTTTTAACGCGCATGAATTACGCCGCTGATAGCACAGCAGCCCTGAACATCTTAGAATCCCTCAAAACTTTGAAACCGGGTCAATGTGAGGCCGTGGTCTATTCTCCCCTGGAGTGGACTAAGGTGGAACCAGATGTCGTTTTGATCTATTTGAATCCGGCCCAGATTATGCGTTGTCTCCACGGAAGTACCTGGCAGACAGGCAAACCCGTTATCTGTTCCTTTTCCGGTCGCGCTGCATCATGCACAGAGGGTGTTTTGGAGGCATTTTTGGATCAAGCCCCTAAGGTAGTAGTGCCCGGAAATGGAGATCGCGTTTGGGCGGCTACCCAGGATCACGAAATGGTGTATGCGTTGCCTGCCTCACATCTGGAAGCCTTAGTGCAGGGCCTCTCTAAAACTCACGCAAAAGGCATCCGGTATCCAATCCCGACTTACTTACGCTACCAACCTGAGGTGGGGCTTGCGCTGCCCCTGACTGAAATCTTTGGCAAAACTGAGTGAAGAGCGGGTCAGATCTTTCAATTAGAGTAACATCAGTGAAAATTGGTTCTGCCCTTGGCAATGGGCATTTCTCGTCTAACTATTTGCTTTAGCGGACGGGTGAACAGCTTCGATGCCTACGTGTAGCTTACTCGTAGCTTTAGCTGCGTTAATTTCAGGAGAGTTATATGAAGTATTCACCAATTAACTTGGAGGAAAAGCTTGACAAGTTTTCATAACATTGGTCGCCGAAAATCATTGCCCAGATGAACGATTACCACTTCAAACTGGGTAAATTTCAAGGCCACTTTGTTTGGCACAGCCATCCCGATACGGACGAAGTATTCATCGTTCTTGACGGAGCAATGAGGATCGATTTCCATGACGGCAGCGTTGATTTAGAGGCGGGGGAAATGTTTGTTGTCCCAAAAGGCGTGGAGCACAAACCATTCGCTGAAAAGGAATGCAAGATCATGCTTATCGAACCCGCAGGTACTGTAAACACTGGTGACGCGGGTGGCGAATTAACGGCGGAAGACAACGTTTGGATATAGATGTCGAATCAGTCGATGCACCTGTCCACTATTATACTTCGTTCCATGCCAGCAGCTGATGCCGGACAAAAATAATAATGAAAAGAATTGGATTAATAGACGAACTATGCAGATAATAGACATAGTAGCAAGACTTGTTCTTATCTCATCCGTAACAGTTCTGCTACTGACAAGAAAAGAGAATCAGCAGGTAACATATTTCCCACAACAAACATGGTCAGCAAGGGAAGTAATGCCTGTCTATTGGATGCTCGTCCTTATATCTTTGACTATGTTGATTCTATACAAGATTATTCCTGAAAGACACCTCTATCAAGTTTTATCAATAATAATTACGCTTTTTACTGTTTTTATTCTCTTGGTTGCAGCACGCATAATAATAACTAAAAAGAGAGGATTGCCACCCTATGTAATCGGATTCAAAGCCTCTGATGTGTATTGTTTTGTAATACTTATTGTTATCCAATACAGCACATTGATAGCCTTTTTCCATGAAAAAGTGATGCAGGATTACAGTCTTGTCACCTGGTTTTTTGTATACATTTCCATTATGTTAGTGTTTTGGCCGGTCATTGAAGAGACATTCTATTTGGGGATGATATTTATTCCCACGAGTAGAATCTTTGGATTACTAAATGGCGCTGTGTTAATTTCTTTATTGCGGACAGTAATTCACTTTGGCAATAATTTACCAGCATTGGCCATAAGCTTTATTATGGGCCTGCTAGGATGCTATCTCTATATCAAAATTAAAGGGATATTAGTGCCCTTATTGTTGCACTCTTCCTTCAACTTTTTTGTTCTAATACGAGATTTGAATTCTTTTTCAGTATGATGGGAAAAATAAGGAAAAGGTAAAAGATCGTAAAATCCACAACATAAAGATTGCCAATCATTTTGAGCACACCTTCATCCCAAGTTCTGGGAGGAAATCTTATTATATTATTTGATGTTTAGATAATCAGAATCAGAGGGCGCCTTTTTCTTTATAAATGCCCAGAAAAGGGTGCGTCTCCCTTTCCAAAGCCTAACAGGGTTTACTTTTCTTCTTGTTTCCTTTATACAAGACAAAAAAAGAGGAAAGTTCTATATGAAAAGATTAATGAGGAAATGTATTGAAAGTTTGACTCCTTATCCACCGGGTAAACCAATAGAGGAACTTGAGAGAGAGTTGGGAATAGTCGGCTCTATAAAACTGGCTTCAAATGAGAATCCCTTGGGTCCCTCACCCAAGGCCATAAAGGCTATTAAAGAAAACCTCAACAATATCCATCGGTACCCTGATGGTAGTTGCTATTATTTGAAACAGAAATTGTCAAAGAAGTTTGGATTGCCAATGAACAAAATTATTTTGGGTAATGGATCAAACGAGATAATAAAGTTGGTTGTACATACCTTTCTTTCACCTGGCGAAGAGGTTATTCTTCCCTTTCCCACCTTTTTGATGTATGAAAAAATCGTTCAAAGTTTTGCAGGAAAAATAGTGACGGTGCCGTTGTTAGATTTCTCTATTGATTTGTCAGCCATACTTACAGCAGCATCCTCTAAGACCAAAATTATTATTATAAATAACCCGAACAATTCAACAGGAATGGGCCTCAACAAAAAGGATATCTTCCAGTTTTTACATTCCCTTCCCTCAGATTTGATAGTTATTTTAGATGAGGCCTATATTGAATTTTCCACAGATCCAAACATTGCAAGTTCATTAGAATTATTAGAATCATATCCACTACTTATAGTTCTGCGAACATTTTCAAAGACCTATGGGTTAGCCGGGCTTAGGATTGGGTATGGATTTGCCTCTGAGACCATAGTAGATAGCATGAACCTCGTCAGACAGCCATTTAATGTAAATTATTTAGCCCAGGCTGGAGCCTTGGCTGCACTTGATGACGATGAGTTTGTGGAAAAAACACGTACCATCACACAGGATGGCCTTGTATTCCTTTACTCCCAATTAGATCGCATAGGCCTTGAATATATACCTACTCAGACAAATTTTTTCTTGATTAAAACTCCGCTCGGAGCACACGAAACGTATCAGCGTATGCTCAAGGAAGGTGTCATTGTGAGGTCTATGGAAAGTTTTGGACTGAATGACTATATAAGAATAAATGTAGGTTTACCAGAAGAGAATAAACGATTTATTAAAACTCTGGAGAAGGTTCTCTATACAAAAATGGAAACTCGAAACTAGAAACTAGATAAATGAAGGAAGTTTATTTTTGATTGACGATTCTTCCCTATTTTCACGTATCATGTATAATCAACTAATAACCATAGATGGACCAACAGGGTCTGGAAAGAGCACTGTGAGTCGCCTTCTGGCTCAAAGGCTACATTATCACTATCTTGAGACAGGTGCCATGTATAGGGCTGTTGGACTTGCCATCCTGAGGGCTGGTGTAAGTTTGCACAATAAAAAAGAGATAACTAGAATATGTGACGGTCTTGATATAAAATTTATTCATGAGGGTGATGCAACAAAAATTTATTTGGACAATGAGGATGTCACTAAAGCCATTCGGGAGCCTGCTATAGATTTAATAGCATCCGATGTATCGGCACTTGATAACGTAAGGAAAGTAATGACAATCCTCCAGAGAAAGATTGGCTCTCAAGGCCCATTGGTGGCAGAGGGTAGAGACATGGGAACAGTTGTATTTCCGAAGGCTCAGCACAAATTCTATATTGATGCATCATTAGAGGTAAGAGTGGATCGGAGATTTCAGGAAAGGCAAAAAAGAGGAGAATCGATTTCAAGGGAGAAGGTAAAGAAAGATCTTGTTAAGAGAGATAATCAGGATATGAATCGGCATCTATCTCCACTAAAACCAGCCAGAGATGCAAATATAATTGATACTACAAATTTAAGCCCTCATCAGATAGTTGAAAAGATAATTAAAGATATGAAGATAAAAATAACAAGCAGGTAGACATTTTTGGGAAAAAGGGAAATAAAGACTTGAATTTGAATAAAAATTCCTTTAGAATATAAGATTGAGTTTTTTAATAAAATCTATTTTTGGGGGGTTAAACAGTTAATGGGTGAACAACCAGGCGAAACAATAGAAGAAAAAAAAGATGGCAAGGAAAAAGAAATTGAATTAGAGACAGAAGCGTCAACCGAAGAGAGCCTTACTAATCTTGATAACGACAGCAAGCAAGAAGAAGATTCAGCTGAAATCAATATAGAAGAAATGTATGAACAGAGCCTAAGGCAAATTCAGGAAGGAGAGCTGATTACCGGCGAGATTATCAAGATAGATGAGGAATATGTGTTAGTTGACATTGGTTATAAATCAGAGGGCATAATCCCCATTAGGGAGTTTAAGGATGCAGACGGAAAAGTAACAGCCAAAGTAGGGAATAAGGTTGATGTTGTATTGGAAAGAAAAGAGAATGATGAGGGAGTCGTAACCCTCTCTATGGAAAGGGCAAAAAAAATAAAAGTATGGGATCAGATCAGAGATATTCAAAACAGCGATGGCACCATTCAGGGAAAAGTAATCCATAGAGTTAAAGGTGGTCTCTCAATAGATGTAGGTCTCCCTGCCTTTTTACCTGGTTCCCAAATTGATCTTCAGCCTATCAGGGATCTTGATTCCTTGGTGGGCAAGGTGATGGAGCTAAAAATTCTGAAGTATAACAAAAGGCGAAACAACATAATTGTTTCCCGAAGAGCCCTTCTTGAGGAGGATAGAGTAAAGCACAAGGCTAAAACACTTTCTCTCATAAAGGAGGGATCAGTATTAAATGGTAAAGTCAAAAATATTACTGACTATGGCCTATTTGTAGATCTTGGTGGTATAGATGGGCTTCTTCACATAACAGATATGTCTTGGGGTAGAGTTTCCCATCCTTCTACAATGTATCAGAGAGGGGATGAAATAACAGTTAAGGTCATTAATTTTGATAGGGAAAAGGAAAGGGTTTCCCTAGGCATCAAACAACTCAAACCCGATCCTTGGGTCGAGGCACCTAAAAAATTCGCCGTTGGCGAAAAAGTCACAGGGCGGGTAGTCAACATCACAGATTACGGTGCATTTATAGAGATAGAAGAAGGTGTAGAAGGCTTGATTCATATCTCAGAGATGTCCTGGACAAAAAAAGTAAAACATCCCTCCCAGATAGTAAGCATTGGGGATATGATTGAGGCAGTGGTGCTAACCCTAGATACCGAAAACAAAAGGGTCTCATTGGGGATCAAACAAATAAAAGCGAATCCTTGGAATGTAATCGAAGAAAAATATCCAGTAGGTACAATTATTGAAGGCCGGATAAAAAATATCACTGATTTCGGATTATTTATCGGCATAGATGAGGAAATTGATGGACTTGTTCATATCTCTGATATCTCCTGGATAAAAAAGATTAAGCATCCGTCTGAACTGTATAAGAAAGGGGATGAAGTTCAGGCGAAGGTGCTATCTATTGATAAAGATAGTGAACGTTTCTCATTAGGCATAAAGCAATTAACAAAAGACCCTTGGGAAGAGATACCTGAAAAATTCAAACCTGGAACTAAGGTTACAGGAAAGGTGACTAATATAACCGATTTTGGTATATTTGTTGAGTTAGAAGAAGGCATAGAGGGCCTTATTCATTCATCGGAGATAAGTAAAGGTAAGTCCAAGACATCTCTTGGAAAATTCCAAATCGATGATGTTATTCAAACCTTAGTAGTCAACGTTTCTCAAGAGGATAAAAAGATCGGCCTCTCCATAAAAAAGCTTCAAGAGAAGGAGTACAAAAAAATATATAATAATTATAAGGATGGCACGGAAAAAGAGGTCACTTCCAATTTCGGGATGCTTATCAAAGATAAGATAGAGGCGAATCCTGACTTAAATTTTCAGAAAGAGGATACTGATTCAGAGGATCAAGACACACAGACACCCAATTCAGCTGATACACAAGAAGAGGAAAAAGCATCTACAGAAGATAATGAGCCCACTAAATAATTATTCCACCTTAAAAGTTTACAAAACATTAGTAATTGTTAGAAATCTTGCTTGCCCTGTTAAATGCCGCCTCTGGCGGCCCCTTACAGGGATTTAACAGGGTGAATATTTTAACCCGCATGAGGCGGGTAAATCTTGCTGGCTCTTTAAGCAAATACAAAATTTTATGCTTAAAAAGAATCGTCCTATCACATTAGTCCTTGTTATCCTGGGAATAGCCGTTCTTTTTTTTGGCACAGTAATGGCCATTGTTCTTTCTTTCTCTCATCTAACACCCTCTATAGCATTTGGAGATAAAATAGCAGTGATCCCTATACAGGGTGTAATAAAAAACTCAGATACAATTACAGAGCAATTGATAGCCTTTAGGAATGACAAGCGAATTAAGGCCATAATTCTAAAGATAAATTCACCTGGTGGTGGAGTAGGTCCGTCGCAAGAGATATATAAAGAAACAATAAGAACGACACACACGAAAAAGGTGATTGCCTATCTCGGATCTTTAGCTGCCTCTGGTGGTTACTATGTTGCATCGGCGGCCGATAAAATAATTGCCAATCCTGGAACCCTTACTGGTAGTATCGGAGTGCTTATGGAATTCATAAGCGTTGAAGAGCTTCTCAATAAGATCGGTGTTGAAATGCGGGTGATCAAGAGTGGCGAGTTTAAGGATATAGGTTCTCCAAACCGAAAAATGACTGACAGGGAAAAAAAGATGCTCATGAACCTTATAGAAGATATCCGCAACCAATTTGTAACTGCTGTTTCTAAAGGAAGAAACATGCCCGAGGAAAAGGTTCTTGAGTTAGCTGATGGCAGGATCTTTTCAGGCAGGCAGGCAAAAGTATTAGGCTTGGTTGATTCTCTCGGTAATTTCCAGGATGCTGTTAATCTTGCTAAGAGGATAGCTCATATCAAGGGAAAAGCAAAATTGGTCTACCCTGAAAAAAAGAGAAAATCTCTTTTGTGGAATTTAATATTCAAGGATCTCGTTGATTATATAATCAACAGAGTTGATCAGCGTTGCGGAATATTTGAGTACAGGTGGAATGGAGAATTTAGTGTATCCAATTAGATAAAATTAATCTCTCCTTTCCCTTCCCTAATCACTTCCGGATTATCGTCTATTAAGGAGACCACAGTGGAAGGTTCATGTGAGATAACTCCCCCATCAATGACTATTTCAACTAAAGAAGAATATGTATCATGAATTACTGAAGGTTCATCAAGGTTTACACTTGTGCTAATGATTGGACGGCCTAAACTTTTTACTATAGCTAAACAGATTTTGTTGTCTGGTACCCTTATGCCTACAGTTCTTCTTTTTGTGAGCATTAGCTTGGGTACCAGCCTTGTTCCCTCTAATACAAAGGTATAAGGTCCAGGGAGCGACCTTTTCATAATTCTGTAGGCATTGTTTGAAACCTGTGCATAAAGGCTTATATCCTTTAAATTAGCACAAACAAATGAAAATGGTTTTGTCAGAGGCCTTCTTTTAAGCTGGTATATTTGTTTGATAGATTTTTTGTTAAAAAGATCACACCCGATACCGTAAAAAGTGTCTGTTGGATAGACTATAAGGCCTCCTTGGCCCAACACCTGAACGACCTTGCTTATAAGCCTTTTTTGAGGGTTATCCGGATTAAGAGATAATAGCATAGTGTTGCTCCATATTAGATAAATTTTTGTAGTACGATATCCAATTTATGCCTTATATAGAATTATAGTAACTACTCAGGTTGCCAGATTCATAGTTCACCCCTGAACTTTGAACCTGAATAGTAACGAATTATAAACATTAATAAAGCATGATTCTAATATTTTTTTTTATCCTCGGTGCCATAGTAGGCAGTTTTTTAAATGTTTGCATCTATAGATTACCAAAGAGGGAATCAATTTTATCTCCTTCCTCTCATTGCACCCACTGCAGTGAGCCCATAAAATTCTACGACAACATCCCTATTGTAAGTTATATCGTTCTGGGAGGGAAATGTAGGCACTGCAAAGAGCATATCTCTATTCGCTATCCAGTAGTGGAGGGATTATCTGGTTTGCTCTGCATGGCCCTCTTTATAAAGTATGGCCTGACAATACTGTTTTTACTATATTTTTTATTTGCTGCTTCTTTACTTATCATAACATTTATTGATATCGATTATCAATTTATACCGGATATTATATCTATTCCGGGGATATTCATTGGGATAGGGGCCTCTTTCATTATACCACTAATGTCATGGCTTGAATCTTTTTTTGGAATTTTGATTGGAGGTGGTTTTTTATTTATAGTAGCGATAGGATATAAATGGTTAACCGGCCGGGATGGGATGGGAGGCGGGGATGTTAAACTCCTTGCAATGGTTGGAGCATGGCTCGGATGGAAGGCAATACCTTTCATACTCTTTTCAAGTAGCTTGATTGGGGTGTTGGTTGGTGG
>DAOVDY010000017.1 GCA_030669265.1 Desulfobacteraceae bacterium
GTCAAATTTTTAGATCTTCTTGATACATTCTCGCCATGTTTTCCTTACCTTCTTCATCATCTCTGGCAATTCGTACTCCGTTATGCACACTGAATCCTATATGTTTCCAACTAATGAGATTATTGATAATAATATCACCAATTTTACCCTCCGCTTTGAGCATCTTTAACACTTTGGCCCGAAAGATTTCCTCCAGGTGTGTTAGATCTGCTTTTGGCATCACATAGAAGGCCCCTGATTTTCGAAAAAGGCCATCGGAGACCAGTGCATGGAGGTGAGGATGATACTTCTGCATATACTCACCAAAGGTGTGTATGGTCATAACTGCACCCGGGACGCCGTCGGACAATCCAAGAATATTTCTCAGCTATAATTTTCGGATAATCTCTTAAATCTATATGATAAACAGAGTCGGCTTAATTTGTAGTTGTTCCTAATTCAGTGAGGGCCAGACGTATGCGTGCTTGAACCGTTAATTCTGATATTTTTACCTCTCCTGAACTACTGAAGAGACCTTTAATAAATTCAGGATCACTTTCTTTTATCCAATTAGCAAAGCCGTATTTAGCCAAAATAGAGACTATTTCTTTGAATCGCTTGGCATTACGAGTAAATTGTGGAAGTGATGTGAGATTCATCAGAATTTATAATATCCTTTCTCGTTCTAGAACCATTCAAAAAGTACCTACAATCCATTAAAATTTTTAATAATTTCGGAATATACTGAAAATATTATTACAGAAAAAAAATTATAGAAACCGATGCCCTTCATCTAAATAGCCACCTATTCCAGTGATGGGGGAGGTCTACTCAATTTTGCTAAAAGATTTCTTATCAATATCAATTTAATGTAGTGACAAATTACTACTGGGGACGAAATTAATACGCTTTTATAAATGAAAAATGATGTCTATATAGTCTATAGAAGTATGTTTATTTCAGTATATAGTTGTGGACACCGAGAGCACTGAATGCTTAAATGAACGTATAATGCATTGAATATAATGATGGGATTAAAGAGGATGGCGTGATATATGGAAGTTGTCACTTCAGCGAATCAAATTTTAAGTTTGGGGATGGATGAGGTTCTGCAACTAAGCCATCTTGATTATGTTTACCACAGGGCTGAGGGGAACCATCTCTTTACCCATGATGGGCAAAAGATACTTGACTTAGTTCAAGGAGCCGGCACTGGCCTGCTAGGACATAATCATCAGGAAATTATCGATACAGTAATGACTGCCTTGGGTAAGAGAGTGCCGCAAAATGCACAATTTTCGTCTAAGCCAACTGCCAAACGATTAGTCGAGAAAATCAGCAAGGCTTTAGGAGGAGATACCGGGTCCTTTGTCGGGATCCTCGCTAACAGCGGAACAGAGGCTGTGGAGATTGCCCTTAAGCACGCAACCTATAGTTATTTTCAACATTTAGAGGGTTTCCTGGAGAAATGGAGGCAGGAATTTGTCGAATTCAAGAGAAAGGTAAAGAAAGTCACTCACGCTGAGATTCCACTTTCTATATTTGAAGGAACAGCTTTATCTGGAATGGTTACCTCCAGTGACAATTTAGAAACCTTAAGTGAAAAAATAGAAACCTATCATAATTCTTTACGTTTTAAGCCTCTTAAATTTATCGCTTTAAAGAGGGCTTTTCACGGTAAGACACTTGGCTCTCTGAGGATAACTTACAACATACGCTATCGTTATCCCTTTCTCCTTGGAGAGGAAGGTGTGTATTTTGTCTCTCCTGAAGACATTTCAGACCTGGAAGGTATTGTATCATCTCATATCATCAATTTTTATTACCTCTCATTGGGCACTGATCTGCGGCTCAACCTAAAGACAGTACCAATGTCGGGCATAGGGGCATTCATTTATGAGCCTGTCCAGGGAGAAGGCGGCATTTTCCCGCTGACCAGGGATTTCCTTCAGGCAGCCCAGGATAAATGCCATCAGGTAGGGATTCCGGTCATAGCAGACGAGATTCAAACCTTTGGCCGTTTAGGGCATATATGTGTTTCAAAGGCCATGGGACTTGATCCGGATTACTTAACCTTGGCTAAAGGATTAGGTGGTGGAATTTGCAAGATTGCCATGGCCCTCATTAGAAGACAAGCTTATCAAAAGCAGTTTGATTTAATTCATTCATCTACCTTTGCCGGGGATGAACTCTCATCACTGGTCGCCTTGAAGACGATCGATATTTTAACCAGAGAAGATAACCAGATTCTCAATCGTGGCTGTGAAATGGGAAAATATTTTATTGACCAACTACTCCAGGTAAAAACCCGTTATCCTAAGGTCATCTATGCGGTACGTGGGGCCGGCCTTATGATTGGTATTGAATTTTTCCCCTTGGAAAAATCAACTTCTTGGGTAATCAGGCAGGTAAGCCACATTTTCAATGTTTCTTCTCTTCCTATTGCCTCATATCTTCTCAACAAAGAAAAGATAAGGGTTTTGTCTGTTCTATCAGACCCCAACACCATTCGAATAGAGCCCTCTCTCTACATAGAAAAAAGGGATATTGACCACTGCGTGGAGTCCATTTCCAGATTATGTGAGATCTTGAACAAGGGAGATGGTTATTCCTTTATTCAGCATCACTTAGAGCAATCAAAGATAACTGAATCAGAAACTCATGAATACATCCCTTCAACCATAAAACCACTAATTAGCCATAGACAAGATATAAACCATGCGGCCTTTCTCTGCCATCCCGTTGATATCGGAGATTTTATAGACTATGATCCATCTTTGAGAAAAGTCGATCAGAAGAATGTGCGCAGACTGCTTCAATTTTATGAGAGGTATTTTAATCCTGAGCTGATCGCACGTTCTGTTATCAAGTCATCTACTGGTCTGGAAGTACAGATCTCTTTCATTGCTCTTGCTTTAACCTCCCAGAGATTTGCAGAATCAATGGCCAGACACAATTTAAAGCTCCCACGGGAAAAAATAAGGGAAGCTCTTGATATGGCTTATCAAATGAGATGCTCGGTATGTGGATTAGGGCAATATACTTCTATTGTTACGCGGAATGGTCTTATTTTTGATTGTGACCATCTTAGCCTTACCACAGGGAACGCCCTGACTGCTGGTATGGCTATAGAAGCGCTGCTCATGGCAGCCAGGGAGCGAGGATTAAACCCGGAGCATTTATCAGCAGCCGTGGTCGGTGCAGGGGGTAATATCGGCAGTGTTATCTCTGAACTCCTCTCCGATTATTGTCCCTCCCTCCTGTTAATAGGAAGCAGCAGATACGGGTCAAAAGAGCGTCTTTTGAAAATCGGTTACCAAATCTGCAATAGAGCCTATAACCGGGTATTCCAGGAGGGATTGCCCCCTCAGGGATTCTCAAAAAATGCTGCTGTTTTTGAAATCTTAAGAAGAGCTCGACCTATCGAGAGTGATCAGAGAGGAAAATTCATCTACGATGAGATGCTATCCCAGATAAAAGGATCAATGCCTCTAAGAATTGAGCACCAGATGCAGGGACTCAGGGATTGCCAATTAATAATCACTGCAGTAAACACATCCTCCGCAATCCTGTATCCAGAGAATATCCGTCCGAAGGAGGTCGTAATTTGTGATGTAGGGGTACCAGCCAATGTGCATGAATCTGTGCGAAAGATGTATCCGAATGTAGAGGTGATCGAGGGAGGATTAGTTGAATTGCCTCATAAGGAGAGTATTAATATACCTGGTAATCACTTATTTCCAGGGACCGTA
Organism: Desulfobacteraceae bacterium; assembly: GCA_030669265.1. Taxonomy (GTDB): domain Bacteria; phylum Desulfobacterota; class DSM-4660; order Desulfatiglandales; family B25-G16; genus B33-G16. The sequence continues at coordinate 3,732 of DAOVDY010000017.1, forward strand.
TTTGCCTGTATCGCTGAAACCATTTTGCTTGCTATGGAAGGTTTCAAAGGACATTATTCCTATGGACCAATCAGTTCGAAACAAGTGACTGAAATACTCCATATTGCTGCAAAACATGGATTTAAACTTGCGAAATCCAAAAAAAAGTCAAAGGATACACTCATATGAATAGATTTCCTTCTAAAAAGCCGGCAGTTGTTTTGCTGGGAGCTACAGGTTGTGTGGGCAGCATGTTAGTCGACCTTCTTGATAGGCGCAATAATCTCACGTTCACACTTGCCGGGCGAAATGTAAAGCAATTATATGCTCTGTCTGCTGCCTGTAATCATTCAGTTCAAATTATCCAGGTTGACCTGGATAAACCGGGTAGTTTTTCTGAAATAGTTCGGGACAAGACTGATATTATTATTAATTGTATGGGCCGGTATAGGGAAAAGGGTATGCAGGTTGCTCAGGTTGCGGCTGAGAATGGGATCGATCTTATTGATATAGCGGATGAACCGGTCTATTTGCAGGAGGTTGTATCACTCGAGGCCCTGGCTCAGGCAAATGAATGCAGTCTGGTCATAGGAAGCGGTACAGCGCCTCAAACAACAGGAGCGCTTTTGAAATCTTCAATAGGGAGAATGGGGCCCGGCGTAGAAGTGAAGATTGGAATTTGTTTTGGAATTAACAAAGTCGGGCTTAATGCGGTTCGTACAGCTACCGAGGCTGTTGGCGGCCTGATCGCTCTGGAATCGATGAAAAATATATGGGAAAAGGGAGCTCTCGTTCACTTTCAGAAGCCCTTCTCCCGCTCATGGGTTCGACACTATCCACTCCCTGAGACAGTGTACCTGCCTGAAATAGAGGGTATTGATAAATGGTTTGCTGGTGTTTGTTTAAGCTCTTCCTTTTTAAACAAGGTGGTGGCCTTTCTGAGGAATACCGGGCTGGCACAAAAACTAGCTTCTTCTCACCACCCGCTTCGCCTCTTTTGTGCCATAAATTCCTTCCTTGAAACCAGGCTTTCACTATCAAGGAAAGGAAGTTTGGGTATTGCCTTGCACATTGAAGTAAAGCGCAAAGGTAAAGCCATTGTATCCTATCTCTATCATTACGATATGGCAGAGCTCACTGCGCGGGCGGTAGCCATAACCTTAGATAATCTCATTCAAACAGAACTCCCAAGAAGGGGAGTTTACCTTGCACATAATTTTATAGATCCCGGCCTATTCCTTAAGCAGTTAGGACTGTCAGGAATAGCGTGGTCTACTATGGAGTCCCTATGATTTTTACTCATAATAAAACTGTAGCCAATCTCTATGACTATCTTCTGGCCAATGTGTATGATCTATTCATGGCCATTTTTGCTCCCGGTTACAGGGAGACTATTACCAACTTCTATCAGAAATATTTGAACCATCTGCAGGGAGTTTCCAGGGTATTGGAAGTTGGCCCGGGAACCGGTTATGTCACTAAGATAATCCTGGATAGACTACCTGAAGCTGAATTGACCTGTGTTGATCTTTCGGGCAAGATGCTGGCTAAGCTCAGGAAAAATGTCAAAGAAAGTAATGCTGCCGGTACCCCTTCCATGATGCAGGGTGACATTACTCAAAGATTGGAGATAGGTGACAATACCTTTGATCTGGTTGTTATCCAGGGCGTAATTGAACATCTGGCGCAGGTCTCGGACGGCATCAGGGAAATCAATAGATTGCTGAAACCAGGCGGGAAAGTCATCATTGGTGATATAAAAGACAATTTCTGGGGCCGCTTATTCTCATGGGTGTTCAGGGTTCATCATTTTAAAGAGGGTGAAATGTATAGCGTAATGAAAAAGACAGGGTTCAGGGAGATAAGGTTCATGGATTATCACACAAGATATTTTTATCTGAAGAATACCCTCCTTTTCCTAGTGGGTGATGCCTGATTCATGTCCGTGCGTGGTGGAGGGAATGATGGTGAGGACTATTCTCCCCGGATAATAACCTTTACTGGGATAATCCTCTCCCCTCCTAAAACTTCAAAAAAACTGCCGATCAATAAAGAAGTGATTTTTTAAGAAGGGCCTTTTGGAACTATCTTATTGAGAGGTTAGAGAAATGAAACGTAATCTATTGCTCCTGCTTGTTTTATTGACGATCCCCTTTGTTATTTTTTTTATGAAACCAGCGCACCGAAGTCAGGATTTACCGCTCGATACAATCAAACTCCCCCAAGGATTTCAGATAGATATTTATGCACGCAATGTAGGAGGAGCACGCTCCATGGCTCTGAGTCCAAACGGCACCCTGTTTGTGGGAAGCCGTCAGCAAGGAAATCTTTACGCTTTAGTAGATAGAAACCATGACCAAAAAACGGATGAGGTCATTATCCTTGGTCAGGGATTCAATATGCCCAATGGGGTAGCCTTTTATAATGGAGCTTTGTATGTAGCCGAAATCAATCGCATACTGCGCTATGATAATATCGAAAACGATTTGCATAATCCGCCGGAACCTGTAGTTATGAACGACACTTTTCCTCAGGATGTGTTGCATGGGTGGAAGTTTATCGGATTTGGCCCAGACGGGATGCTCTATATCCCTGTAGGTGCGCCGTGTAATGTCTGTGAGCGCACTGATAAACGATATGCCTCCATTATGCGGATGATGCCGGATGGCAGCGGATTGGAAATTTTTGCCCACGGTGTGCGCAATTCAGTTGGCTTTGACTGGCATCCAGAGACTGGCGAATTGTGGTTTACTGATAATGGCCGTGACTGGTTGGGAGATAATTTACCTCCGGATGAGTTGAACCATGCCCCTAAAAAAGGCCTGCACTTTGGCTTTCCTTATTGCTATGGCAAGGATGTTCCGGACCCTGAATTTGGTAAAAAGAGCAAATGTCCGGAATTTACTCAGCCTGCTCAGGAACTGGGCCCCCATGTAGCGGCCCTTGGTATGCTTTTTTATACGGGAGAAATGTTTCCCTCCGAGTATCACCACCACATCTTTATCGCTGAGCATGGTTCCTGGAACCGCAGCAATCCTATCGGTTATCGAATAACCCTCGTCAAGCTGGAAAAGAACCAACCAATAAAATATGAAGTCTTTGCCGAGGGATGGCTTCATGGCGCTAAAGCCTGGGGCCGGCCTGTGGATATTTTGGTCATGCCTGATGGTGCGCTCCTGGTCTCAGATGATAAGGCGGGTGTAATCTATCGTATCAGCTACAATGGTGAGGAATGAGTCTTAACTGCCTAATTTATTAGTAGTACAGGGTTGATTGTTAGAATAAAAAGGCCATATTGGTTGTGAAAAAAGATTTTATTTAAAGTATGATATTTTAAGTGAAAGGCCGGAATTGCTCTATTGCTTTTTATTTATTTAGGCAAGCCAAAAAACATAATGCCCTTTCTCATCATCATAACGCCAATACTTGCAAGAAACAGACTAGCGATTTTTGAGAATATTTCAGCTCCTGTTTTCCCTAGTAAAGGATTAATGGGTTGGGCAAATAAGAATACCAGGCCTACGATAAAAATACTGATTAAAAGTGCCGTAATAATTATTAAATAACTATGCTCGTTAACAAGTAAAATAGAAGTAGTAATGGACTACCTATACAATGAAGAAGAGAGATGATAAGCAATCGAAAATGAACAATCTCATTACCATGTTTATGTGTGGTGATGTAATGGTAGGAAGAGGGATTGATCAGATTTTACCCCACCCTAGTGATCCGACTATCTATGAGCCTTATGTAAAGAATGCCGAATTGTATGTAGAGCTTGCAGAGGAGGAGACAGGGCCAATTCCAAAATCAGTTGATTTTTCATACATTTGGGGAGATGCTCTCGATGAATTGAAAAGAGTTGATCCGGATCTGAGGATGCTTAATTTGGAGACAAGCATAACAAAAAGTAATGATTATTGGAAAGGTAAAAGCATACACTACAGGATGCATCCGAATAATATTGCCTGTTTAACAGCAGCCAAGATAGATTATTGTTCTCTTGCCAACAACCACGTTCTCGATTGGGGATATTCTGGCCTTAGGGAGACATTGGAAACATTAAAAAAAGTAAATATAAAGAGTGCCGGAGCAGGACAGAATCTTGCTGAAGCAGAAACTCCGGTAGTGATAGAGATTGAGGGGAAAGGAAGGGTAATTGTATTTTCTGTTGGCTCAAGTACAAGCGGAATACCTTTCAGTTGGGCTGCTTCTGATGATAAACCCGGCCTTAATCTGTTAAAAGACTTCTCAGATGAGACAGTCCGGAATATGAAAGAAAAAGTCCAGGTAATAAAACAACAAGGAGATATTGTAGTTGTCTCTATTCACTGGGGAGGTAATTGGGGTTATGAGATTCCTAAGGAACAAATTGAATTTGCTCATAAGCTTATTGATGATGCAGGCGTTGAGGTAATTCATGGGCATTCCTCTCACCATGCAAAGGGGGTGGAAGTTTATAAAGAAAGGCTTATTATCTATGGTTGCGGTGACTTTCTTAATGACTACGAAGGAATTGGAGGCCATGAATCTTTTAAAGCTCATCTTACTTTAATGTATTTTGTCAGTGTAGATCCATTAACTGGAAAGCTCATCTATTTAAACATTATCCCGATGCAGATTAAACACTTTAAACTGAATCGTGTATCAAAAGCTGATGCATTATGTTTAAGAGACCTTTTGGATAGAGAAGGTAAAAATTTAAGGACAAAAATGGAATTAATTGTATAAAGGTTATGTGTGTTTATATAAAGGGGGCTAAACTATGTTTCACAATAGAAGGGAGGCCGGCCAACAGCTTGCCCAGCGGCTGATTCATTATCGTGAAGAAAAGCCGATAATATTGGCTCTACCCAGAGGAG
>DAOVDY010000179.1 GCA_030669265.1 Desulfobacteraceae bacterium
ATCCATTTTCCTTCAAATAGACATTAACAGTAGCGTTTCCAGAGGTCTGCCATTCCTTAGCTATATAATTAGCCATTATAGGTAGTTCCCTTTGCTCCTCCCCTCTGTCTATTAGCACAGCCAGCTCAATCTTTTTCGGCCTACCAAAATCTATCAGTGCATCCATTGCTGCTCTTATTGTCCTGCCTGTAAACAGTACATCGTCTACTAAAATAATCATTTTATCGTCTATGGAAAAGGTAATCTCTGTGCTTCCCAATTTTGGGTTATGGCCTGTCATCGTCCAATCATCACGGTATAAATTAATATCCAGCACACCAGTCGGTGGTTTCTCCTCATCTTTTTTAGAAATCTCATCTCGTAGACGATAAGCCAAAAAAGCTCCTCCGGTTCTAATTCCAATTAAAACAATATCTTTCAAAGATTTGTGCTTAGAAATTATCTCTTGCGCAATTCTTTTCAGGGCTTGCTTTATATCTTTTTCATCAAGAATAACTTTTTTGGTTTTTTTTAGGTTCATTGCTATTGTTTTAATTTAAAGAAGTAATTTTTACATCAAATAATAGTTAAAGGTCAAATATTTTTATTCGCATTATTTACTTTTCGCTCTGAATTTGAAAATTAACATTATTTTAATACACCCGTTAGGCAAAAATTTCATTTACGGTATCCATTATTGATCGTCTTGACTTTAAGGGGTATTAATTTTAGTATGCCACGATAATGAATAATCCTAAATTGCCAAAAAATCCTGATACATTAGCTACAACCCTTGGTTATTCCTTCAACAATCAGGAATTAATCTTACAGGCCTTTAGGCACCCTTCTTACGTTTACGAGAAGGATGAATTAGGGATATCTGACAATCAAAGATTAGAGTTTCTCGGCGATGCAGTTATTAGCCTGGCTATTAGCCATCTACTTATGGAATCATTTCCTGAAATAAGAGAAGGGGATCTATCTAAATATAGGGCTTCACTGGTCAGTGAAAGCGGTCTCTATCATATTGCCCATGAGTTACAATTAGGAGATTACCTTCTCCTGGGAAAGGGAGAAGAACAAACAAATGGGAGAAAGAAACCCTCTATTATATCTGATGCCTTTGAGGCTCTTATTGGAGCAATTTATCTTGATGGCGGCTTTGAAGAAGCCCTAAGGATAATAGCAAAACTTTTCAGCCTATTATTGAATAAGATCAACCTTGGCAAATCAATTAATGACTTCAAAACTGAGTTACAAGAGTACTCTCAAGATACCTTTCAGTCACCTCCAGAATACAGAGTCGAAAAAGAAACAGGCCCGGACCATGACAAGACTTTCTATGTATCAGTATACCTGAAAAAAAAATTAATGGGAAGAGGGAAAGGAAAAAGCAAAAAGGAAGCGGAACAGAAAGCCGCAAAGGAGACCTTGGCTTGCCTAAAAAAATAACAAAATATTTTATCATACCCATATTTCTGCCACATCAAGGTTGTCCACATAGATGCGTATTTTGCCAACAACAAACCATCACCAATGACTTGGGAAAACAGCGTACACCAGGTGAGATAATAAATACAATTGAGTTGGCAATAAAGTCAAAACAGTTTTCTACTCAAAAACCAAAAGAGGTCGCATTTTACGGGGGTACCTTTACATCTCTGCCAATTGGTTACATGACGAAAATGCTTGGCGCGGTTAGGCCTTACATAGAAAAAAACATCATACAATCAATCCGTCTTTCTACACGACCAGACTCCCTCAGTGAAGATAGGCTCAACATACTTGAGTCCTTTAGCGTATCGACTGTGGAGCTTGGAGTGCAGTCCATGGACGATAGAGTCCTGCTCCTTTCCAATCGCGGACATACGTCACAAGATACCGTTAATGCGTTCAAGATACTTAAAAGAAGGGGATTTACTGTTGGAGCACAACTCATGCCTGGCCTGCCAGGAGATTCTAAAGAGATATTCATGGACACCATTGACAAGGTTATTGGCCTAAGACCTGATATGGCCAGGCTTTATCCGACACTCGTTATTAGGGGTACAAAGCTCGCTCAATGGTATCAAAAAGGAAGATATACACCAATGGGACTTAAAGATACCATTAACCTTTGTAAAGAGGCCTGTATAAGGTTGGAAAATGCCGGGATTCCTGTGATCAGGATCGGGCTCATGTCTTCGCCGTCTCTCCTTGAAAAGGGGGAAATAATTGCCGGACCATGGCATCCATCCTTAGGATTTCTGGTTCGCTCTTCTATTCACCTTGAAAAAATAAGACCCTATCTCCCGGTAATGGGTGAGACAAAAAATATTTTGCTATATGTCCCCCAAAAGGAAATTCCCCTCCTTGTGGGTTACAAAAAGAGTGGAATGAGGCACATAGAAACTATAACAGGGTCCGTGATAAAGGATATTATACCTGATGATTCAGTTCCCTATGGAGAGATAGCAGTCAAGGTTTTATAATTACTAATAACTTCTATTGACAATAAATTGGTTTAGTTTCAAAAGGGACTCTTTTACCGATGAGTCAGGAAAGAGATGGAGGTGAGTTTCAGCAAGGTTAGCATAAGATATCGCATCTTCACGGCATTTATTAATAGCACCATTATCTTTTACAAGGCCTATTACTCTTAAATAATCTTTTTCTGATGCCTTTCCATTCTTAAATAAATCCTCCAGCCCATCTCTTTCACCTTTATCTAAATAGGCAAGGGTATAAATTAAGGGAAGGGTGATCTTTCCCTCTCTAAGGTCATTACCTATGGGTTTACCGGATTTCTCAACAGTAGATATATAGTCAAAGACATCATCTACAATTTGAAAGGCAATACCCACATTGAGGCCAAAGTTTTTCAATGATTGAATATTGTCTTTTTTTGCCCCGGCCATTATGCCGCCGCTTGCACAGGCTGCTGATATAAGGGCAGCTGTTTTGGAAGTAATTATACCCGTATATTCCTTTTTTGTTATACTCCAGTTATGGGTGTTAATAAGCTCTAGCATCTGACCCTCTGTCATCCTGGTAGCAGTGTCTGCGAGAATCTTTAAAAATTCAATATGCTTTTGCTCAACTAATATCCTTGAAGATCTGGAAAAAAGAAAATCACCCACTAAAACTGCTGTGGAGTTTCCCCAGATTTTATTGGCTGACGATCTACCCCTTCTGATTGAGGCATTATCAAGGACATCATCATGTAAAAGGCTTGCTGCGTGAAGACACTCAAAAATGGCAGAAATGGTATATATATCCTTTTCGTTATAGTTACAGAGTTGACAGGATAAAATAAAAAATAGTGGCCTTAACCTTTTACCTCCTCCAAGCAAGCTATAACTTCCTACCTCTTTTATCAAAGGCACATCAGAGTCAAGGATTTTATCAAGTTCCTCGTTTATTCTGCTAAAGTAAGGGACAAACTGATCTAAAAAGTTAGAGTCATCTTTCATGGTCTATTTTCTAATCTATTTTCTGTTAAACTCCTCAATACTAACCTGCCGTCAAACATATATAAACTGCAAATAGTTGTCAAAGTAATTATAC
>DAOVDY010000091.1 GCA_030669265.1 Desulfobacteraceae bacterium
ATCAAAAGCATTAGTAGGTTCATCACAATGGTTAAACTGAAGAATACAGGAATGGAGTAGCCTATCTCTTTCAATAGTGCCAAACAATTTGAACAGATCGCCATTAAACCGCTGAATCTTAAAGTAATTAACCCTCAGAACCCTTTTGTTCAATACATGTGCTATGGATTCAATCAGCTCATTCTTTCCAGAGCCTTGAGGCCCCCAGATATATGAAAGAGGAATTTTATTATAAACTTCATAGTAGTTAATAAACTTTTCCAATATCTGCTGATGGTGGCTGTGGTAACTTGAATTCATCTCCATCATCTGTGGCTCCACCAACTCAGCTATTTCTCTAAGGGAGGGATCAAGATGATCTATTTCTAACAGGAAATCAATAATACTATTAGCGACGTTCGGCTGTTGAGTTGGAAAAGGGGGTTCATCTCCAATACCCTTTTGATTAAAGTTGAGGAGATTCTTGCCAAAAAACTTGGCATTATCACCGAAAAAGTGCCTGGCTTTAAAAATAGCCTTATCTTCTCCAAAAAACATGTTAGACAAGAGTTGAACCGTAGGGCGTTTTTTTGATACATCATTCTGTAGGTAAGCAAAGTATCTTTCGAATCTTATATCAATATCGGATGCAAGGCAGCAGAGAAGAATTTCGACCTCTGTCTCGGTGAGCTGAAAAATTTTTGCAAATTCAGGTAGCCTGAGACTCACGCCTTTTTTGAGAGAAGAACTTATAAGATGATTTATATTTTTCCTATATCTGGTAATCCTATCTGTGAGAGCCTTCACCTTCTCATGTTGATAAACGCTTTGCAGATCATCTGCCTTCTCTGACTGGTTCAGGTAGTGTCCAATCTCTTCTTCAGAAATATACATTCCCGAGAACTCATCTAATTTATTATATGTATGGTTCTGCAAATTCATTATCAGAATTTGCCTTTTGATTAATAGTTCTACAAACACCAGTTCAGCTTGAAGGTGCTCTCTGCTGTCTTCAAAATGTTTCTTATCTTTAAACAATGTTACGTCCTCACTTCTGGGAATAGATGTCAATCTTTTTCTCTACACGGGGTACCGTCCTTTCGATCTCAGATTCAATCAATACAATTCTTACTTCGTAACTTACCGAAAGCCGGTAGGGGGTTTGCAAGGCATTCCAAATCCTTGTTAGCTCCTCCAGCTTTAAAGGACAAAGGCAAATGGCCAACTGATCGACGGTCAATCTCAGTGATTCCGACAACTGGCTGTCTTTTATTATAGAGTTGTCATGAAAGATCCTCATGGCATGGCTTAAGACCTTATGAGCGCTTAAGGCATCAGACGCATAAGGAGTAAGCAGATAGTAGAGATTGAGGGCCAGAGGGGGATAATTCTGTTTGCCAGAATTCTTTGTCACCCATGGCTGATTTTTAGAGAAGGAATTTTCAAGAACCTGATAAAGAAAGAGGTTGATTTTTGCAAAAGTTTCCTCTGTTCCTTTTAGTGCAGACGGAGAGTCCAGCGTCACATCCAGGTCTGATAATAGTTTAGCCAGCGTATCAGTTACGTCACCTATGATATTTACGTCACCTAAAGCCATGGGTACACCTATATTTCACACGAAGCACTTGCTATGCCAGTCCAATCCCTTCACAGGCAAGTTCAAGGGACTCTATGGCAACCTCATTGGCTGTAGCCTTAAGCTCAGGCCCCACCCATTTTATGGGGAAGGCCCTGAATAGGTTCCAGCGTTTTACTTCATTTCCGAATTCATCCAGTAAGATTATGGAACACCTTTTGTCAATATCCTCACCAGGATCCGGCTTTCTTTTATTTGGATTTTTGCTTTGATCAAAGGTGCCTGACATAACATCTTGGTGCCAATCAAAAAGTGCATTAGAATTAGTGCCAATGGTGATCCCCCGTTTCAGTGTAATATTCCCAACTGATCCTGTATCTGGAAATTTCAGACTGTGGGAGTTTCTGCCACCTTCCTTATACTCATAAACCTTGGTCTCAAGCTGTAACCCGCTGCATTCACTAAAACCTGCTACCTGAATAAATCCAAGTTCTAAGACAAATTTAAAACTCCCAACTGGATCATTAATCCTTCTCATATCTTGGCTGTGTTCCTTTCTGATTAAATTTCTTCTTCTATAATGCTAAGGCTTTCTGGTGTTTTTTTAACTGTAATTACAATAAATTCCGCCGGGGCAGAGAGAGCCACTCCAATTTCTGCTATGACCTGCCCGGCATCCACAATCTCCTTTGTATTCGTCTCTTCGTTACACTTGACATAGAAGGCATCCTCGGGCCTTGGGCTTGCCATCATTCCTTTGCTAACCATGGTGAAAAAAAATGTGTTAAGAGTCGATTCAATCCGCTTCCATAGGCTTCTGTCGTTGGGTTCAAAAACTGCCCATAATAGATTCCCGGATAGGGTTTTAATGACACTCAAGAATACCCTTCTTACATTGATGTAAAGCCAGTTCGGCTCCGGGCTTAAAGTCCTGGCACCCCAGAGCTTAATGGCACCATCTTCAAACTTACGAATACAGTTGATACCTCTTGGGTTCAGTTCATCCTGTGCGGTCTGGTCAATATAAGCCTCCAGATCAACAACTCCCTTGATCTTCATATTGGCTGGTACCTTATTGATCCCATCCTTTCTATCTGTCTGCGCGATTATCCCTGCAATAAAGCCAGAAGGAGGAACCTGCCTTTTTTCTCTTTCAATAGTGCAAAAAAGCCAGGGATAGTACAGGGCCCCAAACTTAGAAAGCTTCACATTTGAAAAATTTAAGGGCCATTGAACAATGTCTGTAAGTTTCATTCCCCGCATTGGATCGAGGAGGGCAAATCTTTCTCCCATTTTTTGGCAATGAAAGAGGAGATGTTGCTGCGCGGATACAAAATTTTCTTTTGAATTCTCATCCTCCTCAGAGTCCGGCACAATCCACGCCAGGTCAGGAATCGCAACCAGACTAATATCACCAACCTTCTCAAGGGCGGATAAACCCAGCAGCCTCTTCTCTTCATTCTCAGGTGGATCAAAGTAGTCTCCTCCGTCTTCATAACCTGTGTAATATCGATAGTCTATTTCACCAGTATCTTTTCCGCCCGCCAGTTGGGTTTCTTTAACCGGAGGATTTACATTAGAGTTTGCTTCATCTACGCATATATATTCGGACTCAGTATTTATAATGTTCTCAAAATAACGACCGCTTCCACTATCCATGCTGAGATTGTAAAATTCTTCTATTGCAGGTGACCTTTTATCTTTCTTAACAATGATATTAAACCTGTTTTTGACCTTCACCTCTGAACCCATGGGGTAATCCTTTGTCAGATTATTATTGGAGATCAAAACATTTTCTTCTTCCTTAACGCTATCGATAGTTACATCTTCCGTGGTGGTGTGATCTTCGCTACTGATAATGGTGAGAGGGTCATCCTCGACGAAACCCTTGACGAAACCCTTGATATTGTCTACCGTGACTATATTCTTTGCGCCGTCCTTTTCTGGTGGTATGCTCAGGGCTGTCTTTGTTTTAAACTCTGAAGCAGAAACACGAATATTGTTGCCTTCCCTGCCTTTAATCTTTGCAATAATATGGATAGAGTCATTACCAGAGTTATCCTTCAATGTGTTACAGGCATAAATGAAACCATCACCACCCCCATCCAGTTTATAGGGATCTGGTTCATATTGGTTTGGTCTTGATTTTGGTTTAAATCTTGATCTGCCCGTGGTGCCATCCCTTACATGTTCCACATTACCGAGGATTGAATGCCCCTTTTTATCCCTTTCAACATAACTGGTCACGCCGGAGTCACCATTTATGACATCCACAAAATAATTGGGATTTTCAGGGTTCATGGAGAGATTGTCGAAAGTCTCTCTCCTGCCTTTATAAATAAATGAGAGCCGGAAACCCCGACCTGATACAATGCTATCCCTTGGAAACAACTCTTGGACCCGGCTGGTAAGCGTGATGGATCCATTCGTTTCATCTATACTATCTATTTCAAATGATCGCTTGATAAATGGATTGTCTCTATGGGTGATCCAGATCCTTCCCCCTATACTGAAGTCATAAACAGAACCAACTTTGATTACCTTGCCAGCCGATTCGGTTGACTCAGTTAGTTTAGTCAGGTCAATATCCTTGATAGACTCGGAACTTACCTCAACTTCTATCTGGTTTCCCCAGCTCCCTTCATTGATTGCCTCGATCCTGATGGTCGCTTTATCGTTCTCATCCGTAATACTTTCCACATTCGAGGCCTTTCGCAGCAGATCCACTCTTTTACATTTACCGGGTATATTTTCTGAGGACCGATCCTTGGTATCGGCTACGCGTACCACATAACACTTTTCTCCCCCATTAAGAAAGAATCCAAAGGCCGACTCAGCCAGATAACTGTAGGATACAAATCTGCCAAAGACCTCGAGAAACTCTCCCCAGTTTCTTAAAGGTTGGGGTACATTTAGAGGCCCTCTTTTTGTCACTCCCACAAAACCGGTGACTGCAGTCAAAAGTGGCGGAAGGGTCTCTGTTTCAAGGCCCCTTAAATAGAGCCCTGGTGCCCGAAAAACATTTGCCTTCATTGCCTTTCCTGCTCGTTAATCTCTTGGTTTATCTTTGCTATTTCCTTCACCCAGAGTCTACGTTCAGAGTGTTCCATATCCATAATCTCGTCATGTGACCAGTGGAAATGATAGGCAATGTAAGCTACCTCCTGGTAAAGCTTATCCAGGGGGTAGCTTACAATTCCCCCAAGGGGGTCAAATCCACCTCGAACTCTTTTTCACACCCGGGGCAGACCACCTTTTGAACGGCCTTTCCGTTCCCATTGATCTGGTTATAAAAGTGCTGAAGGTAGGAAAGGTCTGAGGCGAACACGTTTTCGATGACCCCGGGATTGATGTCTTTAACCTCTCCCAACTTTGTAATCACACGAGAAAGCAGAATCACAATAAGATAAGCCTGGTTACGCTGAACGCGAGGATCCTGGAGTGGAAAAATCTCGTCCTTTGCATTGGCCAACCGCATGACGCC